>JAPLGT010000120.1:0-12140 GCA_026390035.1 Chloroflexota bacterium | reverse complement strand
TTTAGATGGGTGGTACGCTGCGCGTACGTCATTTTGCGCGTTCCCTAGAGCATCTTCTGTAATTCGTCGAACTCTTCGTCCTTCATCCCGAACCAGTTCTCTGGCTGTGGGAAGGATTTATCGGTAACTTCTGCCGCATACTGTTTCAAACCATTCAAGATGACTTCCCCGGCATTCCCAAAAACTTTGGCCATTTTGGGCGTGAACTTTGGATACAACCCAAACATATCATGGTAAATCAACAACTGCCCATGCGCATGCGGACCGGATCCAAGGCCCATAATGATGCAGTTTTCGGCTCTTTCCATGATTAGCTTGCACAACCGGTCAGGCACCAGTTCAAGCAAAATAGCAAATGCGCCCGCTTTTTCCAGGGCTTTGGCATCATCCACAATCTTTTTGGCCAGTGCTGCCGATTTTCCCTGCACGCGGAAACCGCCCAGCGCCGAAACAGACTGCGGGGTTAGACCCAGGTGCCCAATCGCCGGAATGCCAGCATCCACAATGCCTTTGATGCGGTCAGCCATGGCAACGCCACCTTCTAGTTTGATCGCGTCGCAGCCGGCCTCAGCCATAAATCGCCCGGCGTTTCGGATGGCAGACTCGGTCGAGGCCTGATAGCTCATATAGGGCATATCCCCCACCAGGAAGACGTTTGGCGCGCCGCGTCTTACTGCCTGTGTATGCCGCATCATATCTTCCATGGTTACAGGCAGGGTCGAATCATACCCAAGCATGGTCATACCCAGGCTGTCACCCACCAGGATCATGTCAATCCCGGCTTGTTCCTGCAAATAAGCAGTTGGATAATCATAGCAAGTCAGCCAGGTGATCGGCTGTCCATCGGACACTTTTTTAAACAGGGTCGGCAGGATTACTTTTTTGCGGTCACTCATTGGAATCTCCTTGGGTTTGTGTGTATTTTTATATACTAATTGTACGCTATCTTAAGCCCACTGACAAAACATTAGGCCCGAATTGATCAAAAATAAAAACAGACCAGGGCCTGGCCCACCCAGCCCAGTTGGGCGATGGAAAATTAGTGATATTGCATAATTTTTATCAATCACAATGGCCGTAATTCCAAATATCTATCCCAACTTTAAGAGTTGAATATAATGTCCCAAAAAGATTACCAAATTTTATACCACAATTAATCCAAGCAAGTATAATTGTCGTAATATTGTTGACCGCAGAATTTGTCAGCCAAAATCGCCCGGCTTCACATTCTCATCAAGGCTAACTCAGGCAGCATTCCAACATCCTTCCAAGAGGCAAAATGAGCGAAAATCTTACCACCCTGTTAAAATCGAAAACCAAAACTGTAAAGATCCACCGGGATCTGCCAACTATCATCATCGGCGAACGGATCAACCCCACCGGACGAAAAGCCGTCCTGGAAGCGCTGCTGGCTGGCAATTTTGATATAGTCAAGAAAGACGCGCTCGACCAGGTGGCAGCTGGTGCTGCGGTTTTGGATATCAACGCCGGGGTGCCTGGCGCTGATGAACCTGAGCTGATCCAACAGATCATCCGAAATGTTCAGGAAGTGGTGGATGTACCACTTTGCTTCGATACCGCCAACCCCAAAGCCCTGGCTGCCGCGCTCTCAATCTACGAAGGTAAAGCCCTGATCAACTCCACGAACGGTGAAGAACGCTCACTCAGCGTTGTTCTGCCGTTGGCAAAAGAATATGGCGCCGCTGTGATCGGACTATGCATGGATGACAACGGCATCCCGAAGACGGCCAGTGCACGTTTTGCAGTCGCCGCAGCCATTATTGAACGTGCTGCTAAAGCCGGTATTCCAATTGAAGATGTGATCATCGATCCGTTGGCTATGGCTATGAGCGCTGATAGCAACGCGGGTCGGATTGCCCTGGACACGATCGAACTGGTTGTCAAAGAATTTGGTGTCAATATTTCGATGGGTGCCAGCAATATTTCCTTTGGCATGCCCGATCGGAAATTCATCAACGCCACCTACATCGCCATGGCTATTCATGCCGGATTGACCTGCCCAATCACCAACCCCCTGCTGCTGGAAGTCAATACTGCCGTCCTCGCCGCCAACCTATCCATGGGGCGGGATGAATATGGGATGCGCTGGATCAAAGCCTTCCGCAAACGCGAAAAAGAAAAAGTCGCCGCATGAGCGCACCAACACCCCAATCGCGCCCAGTAGTCGTATTGGCTTGCCAGGTTTTTCAGCATTGGCTGGAAAACCTCTTACCCGCTGTGCCTGGCTGGGATGGAAATATCACTTTTTTCGATTATGGCCTGCACGCAGTCCCCAAAAACCTGCGCGAGGCCATTCAAAAGGCTATCGACAATATTGAACAGCCCAGTTTGATCATGCTGGGCTATGGTCTCTGCGGGAATGGGTTGAACAAGATCAATGCAGGCAAGCACTTCCTGTTGATTCCACGCAGCGATGATTGTATTTCAGTGTTACTCGGTTCTTACCAGGCCTATCAGCGTGAAATGAAGAGTGAACCCGGCACATATTATCTCTCCAAGGGTTGGCTGGAAGCAGGCACAAATCCGCTTGAAGAAAGTCAAAACCTTACAAAGAAATATGGGCCGGAAAAAGCCGCCTGGCTGATGGACTACCAATATCATAACTACAAACGCCTGATGATGGTAGCACGCAACCCTGAAGAACTAAAAATCTATCAGGCCAAAGCGCTGCAAATCGCTGATTATTGTTCCCAATGGGGCATGCGCTACGAAGAAATACTCGGCACAGATGACTACTTGCAGAAATTAGTGGAAATAACCATTAATTTTGAAAATATTGGAGATGACTTCCTGCTAATACCACCAGGTGGCATACTCGAACAATCCCAGTTCATTCGCGACTATTAACCCGCTCACCCATCGAACCACCGCTCCATCAATAAAACAAAGGAATGGTCCGAAACCTATGCCTCAATTAACTGTTATCTACGGAACCGAAACAAAAACCGTTGAAGTGCCAATCGGCACCCTCGTTGGCGATGCCGTGGCAAAAACCGGACTACCCCTCGAACAACCGTGTGCCGGTCGCGGCACCTGTGGAAAATGCAAAGTTCTGGTGGAAGCCGGGGTGGCTGCTCCCAATTCGGTTGAAATCAGGCATTTAAGCCCCGGAGAACTGGCTCTCGACAACCGCCTGGCCTGTTGTGCACATATCGAGAGTGATGCACGCGTGGTGCTTTCGCCAATCGTTGTTTACTCAAACAAAAATTTTCGCAGCAGCAACCGCTATAAACAGAGTAATTCTCCCCTCGGCCTGGCAATCGACCTGGGTTCGACCACCGCAGCAGCCTTTCTGACCCTGCTGGATGATGGCGAGGTCTGTGCCGGCGCCGCAAGTCTTAACCAACAAAGTGTTTATGGCGCAGATGTAATTTCGCGCCTGAACGCCGCACTTACAAGCCCGGAAAGCAAGGAACGCCTGCATCGTCTGGCGCTGGCATCGATCAATCAGGCAGTCGATTCACTCAAGCTTTCGCCAACCGTGTTCCGGCGCATCAAACGCGTGACCATTGTCTGCAATGTCGCCATGCATCACCTGTTAGCGCGTTTACCGATCGAAAAACTGGCAGTCATGCCATTCGAGCCTCACTCCAGCGAGTCGATCCTTGATGCTACTTCCTTAATGGATGGGATTTTTGCGAAAGACGTACAAGTCTCCTTGCCACCCCTGATTGGCGGGTTTGTCGGGTCAGACGCTCTGGCTTGCCTGGCATATTTCGGTTTTCACAAGGCCCCCGCACCAATGGCTGCCATCGACCTGGGCACCAACGGTGAAGTACTTGTCACAGATGGAAAGCGCATCCTGACTGCTTCAACCGCTGCGGGTCCTGCCTTTGAAGGTGTGAATATTTCCTGCGGCTCGCGTGCCATCGATGGGGCCATAACCAAGGTCCGCACCGAAGGCAACCAATTGATCCTGGAAACCATCGCAAACAAAGCCCCCATCGGACTGACTGGCTCTGGCCTGCTCAGCCTGATCCGCGAACTGCGTACAGCGGGAGTTATTTCTGAAAGCGGTCGAATTGAACCTTCGAGCGAAATATTCAAAGATCAGATCATTCCGGGCGAAAACCGCAGCCGCAGCTTCTTGTTTTCGCCCGAGCACAACCTGAGCCTCAACCAATGGGATGTGCGCGAATTACAAAAAGCCAAGGGCGCCATCCGCGCCGCAATTGACATACTCATGGATAAACTGGGCTTGGCCCCATCTGATATGCAGCGTGTCATCCTAACCGGCTCATTCGGAGGCCAGATCGATGTCGACTCAGCCCTGGGCTTGGGCTTGATCCCGCCTGTTGCACGCGAAAAAGTAGAAATGATAGCCAATGGCGCCGGGCTGGGTGCCGCCATGTTCCTCAGCGATGAAGGCTTTGCCCTGGGTGAATACCTCGCCACCCATTCAGAACAAGTCGACCTGGATACAAATACCGACTTCATCCAACATTACATCAAAGCGATGGCCCTCAGGCCATGACGAGCTGAGATATTCCAGGCAAATTACCTGCACGAAAATCCCACCATAAATCGCTTGACGCACACGTGTCGCGGTGGTATGCTTTCCCGCAATATTATGCTTAAATTCTGCCTGTTTACCGACACTAATTCGACTATTCTGTCCACCCGCACTCGTACGATTGCGGGCCGTTGGTGCGCAGGGAAAGCCTTCCAGTCACGCCGATGGAAACAAGGCAACCCCTAGAGTAGCCAACGCCCCGAGATACTCGGGGCGTTTCCTTAACATCATGTCCAATCAAAGCGAGTAACCGCTCAATACAAGGAGAAATCATGACTATTTCCAATACCACCCCCGCCTACGCCGTACCGGATAACAACCTCGTGCCTGTGAACGCCTACCTGAAAGACATGCAGCCAATTCCACCTTCGCGCATGTTTCTGATCAATAAATCTCTCAAGGTATATACAGAAAAGAACCCCGGTTCACCCGTCTATGACGCATCCCAGGGCGATGGTGGCGCTTCTTTACCAGGTGTACCGCGCGCCATTTTGGAACGCGCGACCCAGATGCAGATTGAGCACGGCACCGCTTACGACATGCCCTTCGGCACAGATGCCTACCGAAAAACAGTGGTCGAAAAATACTGGCAGCTTAACCCTGCCCTCGGTTTTGGGCCTGCGAATGTGATTGGTACCTGCGGCGGACGTGACGCCCTTGTCAAGGCCTATCAAGCCATGCTAAACCTCGGTCATGGACGGGAAGGCGATGTCATTGCGGTTTCACGTGTGCCCTGGATTTCTTATAACTGGGGGCCGTACGGTATAGGTGCCAACGTCATGTGGTCACCCGGCGATCCAGCCAACGGCTGGGCTTATTCCGAAGAAGGCATTCAGGCCAGCGTTGAATTCGCCGCCCGCTCCGGACGCAAAGTGGCAGGGCTTGTCATCACAAATCCAGATAACCCCACTGGCCTGACCACGACAGTCGATCGCCAGGTCGCTCTGGCAAAAGCCGCCCTGCAAGCCGGAATCCCCTTTGTATTGTTCGATTGGATGTACCACTATGTTACCGATGAACAACCCATGGATCTAAACGCCTTCCTGGGCTTCTTCACCCCGGAAGAACGCAAACAATTAATGTTCCTGGACGGTATCACCAAATCCCTGGGTGGGTCAAATATCCGCAACTGCCACCTTATCGCCAGCGAGGATGTCGTCAAATTTACAGTTGCGCGCGCTTCTCACACCGTTATGCCCACATTTTATTCACTGGCTGTCGCCATGGTAGCCTATGAAATGGGCTACACCGAAGCATCCAAAACCATCGTCGAACCAACCAACGCCAGCCGTAAAGCCATCAAACCTCTGCTCGAACAGCACGGTTTCCAACACATCATTGGCAAAGGCTATTATGCATTCATCAATGTTGGCGAATACCTGCAGGCACGCGGCTGGGCAGACAGCGAACCACTAGGGCAATATCTGGCCGAAAACTTCGGTGTTGCAATCGTCCCAGGCGCATTCTTCTCGCCCTTTGGAAACGATTGGATCCGCTTCTCCTATGCCACCCCCGCCGAACGCACGATTGGCGCTTTTAACCGCCTGGTGGATGGTTTAAACTCACTGAAAAATTAACAGCTGCACATCTGATAAAGAGACTAATAATGTCATTTGACCCTGCTCAATTTGCTGAAAAATATAAACTGGCACTGGAATCTAACAGTAAGGACAAACCAGACGGTGGTCTGAACGGTCTGGAACTTGAATGGAACCTGCTGGACGAACATTTCCGCCCACTCCTGACCGTTGGTTCTGGACCTGCCCGGCAATCCTTCGTCGATTACCTGCGCGCCGAGTGTCTGCCGCCCTGGCTGGCTTCCTTCTCCCAGCTCGAAGTTTTCCATTGGATGGTGGAATTCGCCACCAGGCCGTATTATTCACCACGCGGGGCGATTTACGAAGCCCGCCTGATGGAAGCCGTATTAGCCAATGCGCTTTCCCGCGCCGGATCACAATTCGGTGAGCGCCTGTTTTACTGGCATGGAAACCTGCTTTTTCTGACTGAAATAAACCACGATTCCATCCCCGGGAACTGGGGCATCGCCAAGCGCCGCTATCTGGAGCGCTGTGTCGACCTGTATAACACCACCCTGGCAACAGCTGGCATTCACGTCAACCTTTCCCTGCCAGACCCGCTGTTCACCTGGGACTTCATGCATCTGCCCGCCACAGAACGCAGCAACCGCCATCTCGATCAATACAAATCTGAATTCTATATCACCGCAACCCGCCTGCTGCGTGCGTTTGCATCGCTTTTCATTGCCACATCCGCATCCACACCGCTCCAGGCCCAGGTCCGTGACGGACGTGCTGTGGTTGTCCTGACCGAGAACGACTCTGTCCGCAACCTAACCTTCCCCAATCCATCCGAAATCGACCTGCCAGACCTGTACCGCTCTTACAAAGATTACAAGGCGGTCTCTCACGATCTGGTACAGCGTGGCGTCCGCTTTGGTAATAACAACTGGACCCCCGTCAGGGCGCGTTCATTCGCAGAGCCTGTCGAGCGTCTCATTTCAACCACCGGAGACCAGCTCAAAGATCTTTACACACGTGGTCTTTATTCAATCGGAGAGAGCACCCCGGCTGAAGAGATGGCGCGCCAGATTGAAAAGCAAAACCTGCTGGCTCGTATCAATTTACCAATGGGTCGCGTCGAAATTAGAACCGATGACGGCGGGCATCCCCTCGATATCGATGTCGCCAACATGACCCTGAAGCATCTGCTTTTGATCCGCTTCTATGCCGATGATAAATTTGCCCGCGCCTTCCGTTATGACCATGAAGACATCACCCGCGCACGCGCCAACGAATACATCGCAGCCCGCGCAGGCCTGCGCGCCGAGATTGAAAACCCGCTGACCGGCAAACCCATAGCCATGCGCACTTTCCTCAAATGGACACTCGATGAACTGCGTCCACTGGCTGAAGCCCTGGGTATGTGGGATGATCTAAGCCCACTCGTCGAAATGGCCGCCGGCGCGCCAAATACAGCCGAAAAGATACGCGCCCGGTTGCAAATAGAATTGGGTGCCACTGATGAGGTTTCTCCCAGTGTGATGCGTGAACTGGCTGAAGAACGTGAACAACAGGTTCGCACAGATATAGAAAAGATTGCTGCCCGGATTAGCCTGCTGGGTACAGAAACGACTAAAATCGGCGAAATGCTGACCCACGCCCGCGAAGAAGCTCGCGCCCATCCCGAACTACCAATCCGCTTTCGCCCGGTGGTCGAATCCGTGGCAGAAACCGTTTATCCTGATAAAACTGCTGAAATCGTGGATCTGGCCCAACACCTCATCCGGATTCCATCCGTCACAGCCTGCCCCGATGAGCGCCTGGATGAAGTCCACCGCGCCGGCACTTTTGTCCACGATTATTTAAAACGGCACGGGCTGGAAGTACGGTATTTCGATGGCAAGTATCCTGCAGTCCTGGCCTCCTTCCCAGCATCAAAAGACAAAGGCACCATGCCCGGAAGCGTCCTGCTCACCGGCCATTTCGATGTAGTTGAACCAGAGCCAGATGATAGTCAGTTTGAACCGTCAATCGAAGGTAATTATCTGCGTGGGCGCGGCTCCGCCGATATGAAAACCGTGGTTGCTACTTACATGGTCTGGATGAAAGACGCAATGCTATCCGGCCATCCCAACCCCAACATCTCGCTGCTGCTGGTTGGCAACGAGGAAAACGGCGAAACAGAAGCCTGGGGCACCCCGCAGGTCTTGAAGCTGCTCAAAGAGGAAATGGGCTATACACCCAGCTTCATGGTGGCAGGTGAACGCACCGGTGAAAAAGGCAACGAATTATTTGGCGAAATATGCATCGAAAATCGTGGTGTCATGCGCTTCGATGTGCTTGCCCGCGGCGCAAAAGGCCATTCTGGCGTTGCCGGTGCGGTCGATCTGAGCGAAAAACTGATCACAGCCCGGGCTGCGCTGAATGAAATATTCAGCCGGCACTTGACGCTTAAATCTCCAGACGGTTGGCAATCACAAGCCAAATTCCCTTTCATCAAAGTGGGCACACCTGGCGTCTACAACGTCACTGCCGCCGAAGGCATCCTGGGTGTGGAAATCCGCCCGATTCCTCAGGACAATACAGCCGCACTAAAATTGGCAGTTGACGCCTATTGCGCCGAAAATGGTCTCGAAGTCTCTTATTCAGTCATGGAAGATGGCGTAGCTTGTAATCCTGCCAACCCGGCCCTGATTGCACTGATCGAAGCCGTAAAACAGGCTTCGGGTGAAGAACCCAGGATTGGCCGGAAACTTCCAGGCACCAGCGCACGTTTTGCCCCGGGAGGCCAGGCCGTTGTATGGGGCCAATCTGGAATTGGGCCACACGCAAAAAATGAACAGCACTACATCCCCAGCATCGAACCCTATTACAATTCTTTGAACGAATTCGCCAAACGAGTTAAATAAATAAAAACAGGCCTCCTGGAGCTTCGAGCCAGGAGGCTTGTTTTTTATCAATTCAAAAAAAAAGAACCAGCGCCCACAAGGGGGATCAGCAAAACCTTTTTGACATCAAAATATTTTGCCAAAATCCCTGTAGAAAACAGGTCCGTAAGGTTTTTTTTAGTTGTATTTGCGCAAGCCAAACGCCGTCGCTCAATTATAACCAACTGCAGGGCAAGCCCAACCCGGCTGACACTTACGCAGGTGGTCGCGATTATCCAGGCTTGTTAGATCATTTTCGCCGTTCATTGTAACGTTTGTAAACCCGCAGCCAGGCTTCGGATGGACTATCCGGTCTGGATTTCTTATGGGCAGGTTTACTGATGTTAAAAGCGTAATCTTCGAGTAATTCTGAAATTGGGTCAGCTGGCTTGTTGGAAATAAAAGGCTTTCCCGCATTAATGGCCTCTACAAACAAATCCGGGGCATAAGGGATGATCACGGAGACCGGGATCCCCAACCCGGCTGCAATTTTTTCATGTTGCAACCCCAGACGAGGAAATGTAGCATTAATAACCAGGCGGATCCGATCTGTTGGATACCCCAGTTTTTTATATGTATCCAGCGCTGCTGCGCTAGCCCGTACCGAAGCCATATCCGGGGTCGCAACCATCAAGATCAAGTCAGCCATATCCAGAGCCTGCAGGGTTGCCTCATGAAAATCATGCGGCAGGTCTGCAACTACGTAATCATAACGCTTTTTTATCTGGCGCAGAGCTTCACCCAGGGTTTCATTTTTAATCATTTCAGCATCAGTCGGCAAAGTTGGCGCAGCTATAAAATCCAGGCCACTTTCATGCTTCGAGATGATGGATGTGACAACATCTGTATCCAGTTCAACCTGATTGTATCGAGCAATATCGGCCCAGGTACGCTTGAGTGAAGCATTTAGCATCAGCGCAACCTGCCCAGCCATCATGGTCAGGTCTACCAAATTGGTGGAGCCTTTCCACAACCCCTGCAAACCCAGCGCCAAATTTACAGCCAGGCTGGAAGAACCAGCACCGCCACGCAAACTATGCACAGCAATCATGCGTGCATCTTCTCGGATCGCGGCGAAAGGAGATTGCGCAACCGCAGTCTTGACTGCATCTGCACGTCGCAACAACACAACCACCCGAGCAGCTAATTCTGCCGGCTCAAAAGGCTTGGACAGATGATCATCCGCTCCGGCTTCAAAAGCACTGAGCTTATCCTGAAGACCCGCTTGGGCTGTTAACATAAGAATGGGAGTATGTGCAAATTCAGGTTCGCGTCTTAAGCTTTTTACAACTTCATACCCAATGATATCTGGCATCATTACATCAGTAATGATGATATCAGGCCGGATTGAGCGCGCCAGAAAAAGGCCAGTGGTCCCATTTGCCGCCGTAGTAATTTGAAAATTGAACCCCTCGAGGGCGCGAGTCACCAGGTTGTGAAAAATAATTTCATCGTCAATAACAAGTACATGTGTCATGATGGTTTCTACTTCACTCCAAGTTCCTGGTCACAATATTTGATGAGGCGGGCTACTTCCGCTTCCAATTGCTTAACGAGTAAGCCAGCATTCGTAATATCTTCGCTTCTTCCCATGGCCTCAATCTGTTCTGCCAACTTTGAAACAGGCCCAGCACCAAAGTTGGCAGAAACACCTTTCAAATTATGAGCGTAGCGATAGAGATCATTTGCGTTGTTCGCCTGCAAAGCCTGGTTGATCTCTTGCAGACGTTCTGGCATTTGTTTAACCAGGTTTGTACACATTTCTACAAAAAAGCTATTGTCATTAAAGAACCGTGGTAGTGCAGTAGAGAGATCCATCGGATCTTCACCACTATAATCCACCGGCAGGCTAATGCCGGGCTTTGTTTCAAGAGAGATTGCCAATTCTTCCACTTCGCCGAAAAGCCCATCACCGAAATCCATATCAACTTTGACAACGAACTGATCTGTCGAACCTGAATAATCTTGCAAATCATTCTCAGCAACTGCTTGCTGACCATCCTGGATTTCAGCCTGGATCCAGCGATCAATAACAGCAAATAATACTTTAGATTCCAAAGGTTTCGTGACGTAATCATCCATCCCGGCTTCGATGCACAATTCCCGGTCCCCCTTGAGCGCATGAGCGGTCATAGCTATGATCGGAATGTGCCTCCCCCGGTCGGCATCCCATTGACGGATGAGATGAGTGGCTTCAAACCCATCCATTTCTGGCATTTGCACATCCATTAGGACGATGTTGTATTTACCAGTTTTTGCTTTCTCCACAGCTTGGGCGCCATTGTCAACTGCATCGACTGAATAACCAGCTTTTTGCAGCAAAATCATTGCTAATTTCTGGTTGATGGAATTATCTTCAGCGAGCAAGATATGCAACCTCTGGCGGTTATGTTCAGAAATCAGGTGTTGGGTAACCAGACGAGGTACCACGCTATCCGAACGGCCAAGCACGGTACGCAAAGTATCATACAACATATTTTGTTTAACCGGCTTTATTAGATAAGCAGCGCAACCCAGGGTTTCAAGGCGGGCAGCATCACCCCGCTGGCCCATGGAGGTCAACACGATGATCTGGGTTTCGCTAACTAACGGGTCTTTCTTAATCGCCGTAGCAGTTTGCTCGCCATCCATACCCGGCATCTGCATATCCAGTAATACGACCTTGAATGGGTCACCTGCGCGATGGGCAGTGTGCAACATTTCTAGCCCCTTTGCCCCGCTCGAAGCAGTCTCAATACGACAGCCGAACCCCTCCACCATTTTGGTTAGCACCTTGCGGTTGGTAGCGTTATCATCAATCCCGAGTACTCGTAAATCGCTGAAATCCAAAGCCAGGCTGGCAGCCAGCGAAGCCTGGGTCTTAATCTTCTTTTCCAACTGTTTTTGAAACGAAAGCGTAAACCAGAAGGTACTGCCAATTCCGGCGCCGCTATTGACACCAATTTGGCCGCCCATAGCTTCCACCAGCTGTTTGCTGATTGTCAATCCCAATCCGGTGCCACCATATTTGCGGGTTGTGGAGCCATCTGCCTGGGTAAAGCGATCAAACACAGCGGCCAGGCGATCCGCCGGGATACCAATACCGGTATCCTGAACTGAAAAAGTGATGCTGGCATGGCTATCCATCTCTTTAACTGGTTCTGCCCGAATGACAATTTC
>JAPLGT010000064.1:0-15211 GCA_026390035.1 Chloroflexota bacterium | reverse complement strand
ATCGAGTTACTGGTTGTCCACGCTCACAAAATGCTTCAGAATGGCGAAAGCGCAAAATCAGTATTCGATCTGTTATTCGCCAAGCAGCTTGCCTACTCCAATGCTTGACATGTTCTTATTCCAAAACACAACTCACGAGTTAATAACTGATGTTACGCAGCCTAGAGAGCTTGCAGCTCATCGAAAGCCACACGAATAACTTTGAGGTATAACTGCGCCCCAAAGCAAAATGATTGAGCTGTCGCTTAATTGACAGGCACTCCAATTTGAAAAAGGCGTACAAAACGTCAAAGACATGGCTATTTTGGGTGACGACCCGGCGAACAGGTGCCTTACCCAAGGCTGCATTTTGTTTGAGTGATTTATGGAAGACTTCCACCGGCCATCGTTTTTGATAGGTCGCTAGAATTTGTCCTCGTTTCACCGTTGTATCACTGCAAGCAAGATAAAGGATTCCTGTGCTGCCATCTTTATTCGTAAAAATCTGGCGCACAATGCTCATAGGAAAAGGCACGTCTTTGAGCCAGCCTACAAACAACGTCTCTTCTTGCCATGGCAATTCTTCAATCGGTGTGAAACGATTGGCTTGATAATCTTCTTAGCTCACGGCTGCCAGCCGATTACTCTTGAGAGCGCAAATAAAATCTTTCACCAAGTCTTTTTTGATGTAACACATGTTTTCTTTCGATGAAAACCAGCCAGCACATCACTTCGTTTTCATCGGTATACGGTTTTTCTTGGATCGTGTCGTCAAAAATCAGAACAGCATCGTCCTATTCCACTTCGCGCACTGTCGGTTTCACGAGTATCCATAAATCTTTTGATGTGAGTTCTTCTGCCGACAGAAAGCGTGTGATTTAGTCCTGAGTAACATGTCCTTCAACCATTCGTGAAAGACCAGTTGCTGTTACACTGTCAAATGTGCTGAGCAAATAATCTGTATACAGTTCCAAATGTTGTTTGTTCATGCACGAATCTTACTCTGATTTCGCGCCTTGTGCGCGACATCAGTTAATAAATCTTTTCTTCACTGGGTAAATAATACATCGCTAATAGCTCAACATTCGGTATATCGAAAACCGCTCGAAATGTTACGCTCTGCGGGCTCTATCCCAGACGGCCCTAACTCTTGAACGACCAAGCCCTGCGGATAAAGCGGCATATGGAGAGATGAGAGCATACCTGCCTGATTACAGCGACGCCTTTCATCAGGTGGTTCTGGCGCATATCTCTGTCGAACAAATGAACACAATAAAATCGAACACCTGACAATCAAAGATTTAGGCCAGGCGATCCAGTACTAGCCTGGATGCCATTTCCAGGGTCAATTCAGTACGCGCAGGTTGTTCCTTTACACACCCAGACTCGCTGGCCTTGCCTGTGCGCTTACCTGTTCAAACTTTATATTCCGGGTGAACAGCACTAGTACAAGGGAATCTGATGCTATTTAGCATGTTTCTTGATTACTGATAGCCACTTTCGATTTAATCCGGCAGATTGCATGTTCAATAATAGTTATCAGGATAATTATGGCAATGGGCAACAAGGGTGTGCTGAAACGTGGGGAATATCCAGTAGGGCGGACAAAAATATACACGGAAAAAAAACTCAGGAGAATAATGCTCCAACGCAAATCCAGGTTTTGAAGAAACCTCGGGCGAAATACACCCGCAAAAAGACCGATCAGGGTGCCTGATATAAGAACCGATGTAGTCAAGATCATTAACAATGGAAATAAAGTAAAACTAGAATAGAGTTCTTCCAAGTTACCACCAGATACAATCCGCTGCCAGCCTTCAATGACTGAATATATCGAACTCTGTCGCGTGTCACGCGCATTTAACATATAGTTTGGGGTCATGAAAAAATAGAACGCTATGACCGATAAACTTGGAAGGATCACAACAAATGCATAAAGAACGGAACGCCTCCAGTGTTGGCCGAACCAATCGAACACATTTTTCCAAACAGTGTCAACTGTTCCAACAAACGGGTTGTAATATAGAAGGAGTGCTGCAATTGCTGGACCGACATATTCTAAGTGTAACAAAGTAGTAACCACAGCCGCGACGACCAACCAACCCGGCTGGCGATTCTGGGCAAACCAAAACACCAGTAATAGAAATAGGGTAGCCAATGGCTCAATCAAACCAAATTGAAAATATAAAAAAGAAAACGACCCGAAAATAATGACGGTAAATATCCAGGCTGCCCAATACGCCAGGATAGGCCTACAACCTGCTTTGATGAGCAACTTTATTAAAACAATGCCGCTCAACACACAACACCACGCATTAATATACATTTGGGCAGCTGATGATTGCCCGAATATAAAATGTAAGGCGCCAACTATATATGGAAACAGTACTTTATAAGCCCGAGGTGGGCTACTTAATAATAACAAGTCATTATTTACGAAGATATTCCTCGCAAAATTTTGGTATTCAAATGGATCATCATTTTGGCTAAAAACAGTAGTTTCTCCCAATAATTGAATATTTAATACCATAAATGTTATCAGAATAATAAATCCAACTGAAAATAAATACTTAATTTCTGGATATTCAAATTTAGCTGGGTTGAATTTATGCTCAAGCAACACAGCAACCCCCGCCAATAAGATAAATGTAATAATTGGCAACGTAAGAATAATAACTTCGAGGGAAAGCACTTTATACGGAGTGGTCACTTTGAAAGCTTTTCCAAGAATTTTCGGTATGAGGAAAAGCATTGAACTGCTAGAAAAAATAAATAGACCTGTAATAGTTATCCGATTTTTCTGATAAAGTTTGATTATTCCTTGGGACAAACCTACGCCGAGTAGTGTAATCATGAACAGGTTGACGCAAAAAACCAGCCATTTTGCTATGAATAAAGCCTGTGAAGATAAATGAACAGAACTCTTGGTTGTCCAGACTCGATTAGATTGAAATAAATCAAGCTGGGTACCATCTTGGCGCACGAGAACTGGGATGAGAGTGTACCGGTATGTGTTATGGAAAACAAAAGTACCCGATATTTGAAAGTCTGAAATGGCTGGAATATCAGGGAAAACAATTTCATCCATCGAATCAACATGATCCAAAACCAGCAATGGGTAGATACGCCCATCATTGTTATCGGTAATATGAGCTTCGCCTTTTTGCAACCCTTCGGCCAGGAATAAGATTTTCTCTCCCTTTTCCAGTACGCCTCTCCCTTGAAGCGTCACGCCAATTGGCGGGAAATTGCCAAGAATATTGTCAAGGGTTGACTGTGTTAGCAATGAAAATGGAAACTGCCTGGTGTTTTCATATGGTGACTTCATAATTTGGGTTACAGTGGGATGTAATATAGATGCATAATTTTTATCCCATTTTCCCGCCGCCAAATTCTGCGGATTCTCATATAACCGAACATTTAACCCACTCTCAGGAATAATAACAGCGACCAACAGCTTCAAACCAAGAATCACAGCAATAATAATGAGAACACGCCGGTTTGAAAAGAAAAGCCAGTTAATACCCACCAATAGGGGGATGATTAGTACAGCAAGAATGAATTCAAGCGGATTTTCCAAAGGTATTCCATCAAGGCTTGAGTAGAGTCTGGACGGAACCAATAGAAATACATATACAAGCACGCATCCAACCGCGGCCAATCGTTTTTGATTGTTATCTGTACCAGGTACAGGTCGATTTTTTAATTCGTGAACACCTGAAAAAAATAAGATGAATTCGAGGCAGATAACCAATAAACAGAGAAGTAAAGCATAGATTTGAGAGATTTTATCTGCACTGATAATGTCAAGAGAAAGAAATCCTGCTATCCCCACTGGAAAAAGAATCAAGATAAGGTGAATCCAAAAATATCGAAAGGCTTTCTCAAAAAACTCTCGCAATTCGGGGTTATATCGAAGCCATGCCAGCACAGTAAAAGCCGCCCCAGCCAGCACGATAGCCAAAACAACGATTATGATTCTAAAACGCTGAAACGTTACATTACCAGGGACACTCTGTACAAACAATGGGGCAAAAGCTATAAAAAAAGAGACTACCAAAAGCTGAATTCCGGCCAACAAAAAGAATAAGTCAACACGCTTGCTCTGAAAAAAACTGCGCATTTTGAATATCACCTTACTTTCCCCATATTTTTGCAAACTGCAAAATCCTCCGCCGGATGTAAAACATGCCAGGATCGGAGATTGGGCGTTGTTTTTTGATCAAATCCATAGCTGATTCAGGCGAATACCCCTGCGCAATTAAAATCGCGGCGCCCATGGCCACACTGCGGTGACGCCCCCTTGCACAGTGGGAATAGACTTTTCCGCCAGCGTGAATAGTGTCCAGCGCCAGGTGTGTGCCTGTCAATAATTTACGGAGCGAGATCAGGAAAATCGGGCTATCAATTGAACGCAGCCAGAGAAAACTAAGCGCATCCGGATGAACATCCGGGTGTGGTCCGCGCGCAAAGCGCATATTGATCACCAGCCGCACCCCCAATTCACGCAAATAGTCATAATCCTGTGCGACAGGAGTGGTTCCAATAAACAGGTCATTTGTAATTTGGGAAAATTCCATACGTCAATATTATCACGGTAGAATTCCAGCCTGTTAATCAATTTGATCAAGTGCTCAATCAGCCTACCCACCTTTTTTGTGTTAAACTTTGGGAAGTCTCAGTCACTGCCAGGATCATCCCGGTTGAGGACGGGGCAAAATTTTCCCAAAGGATTCAAGCCTATGCCCTACCGTGGACTTCTGGATAAATATGGCGCGCTACTCAGCCTGCCTGCACATACCCAACCCGTCAGCTTGCTGGAGGGCAACACACCTTTAATACCGGCTGAAAAATTGTCAGGCCACCTGGGCGGCGACTTTGAACTTTATATCAAATACGAGGGGCTAAACCCGACCGGTTCCTTCAAAGATCGCGGCATGACCGCCGCCGTCAGTGAGGCGCTCGGGCGTGGCGCGAAAACCGTCATCTGTGCCAGCACTGGCAACACAGCAGCTTCCGCAGCTGCCTACGCATCGCGCGCCGGCCTTAAATCGATCGTCTTGATCCCTCAGGGAAAGGTGGCTGCCGGAAAACTGGCCGGGGCAATTGCATATGGAGCCCAGGTCATTCAGATCGATGGCTCATTTGACGATGCACTGACCATGGTCGTGAAAATTTCAGATAAACACCCCATTTGTCTGGTCAATTCCATCAACCCTTACCGGATTGAAGGCCAAAAGACCGGGGCTTTTGAAATTTGCGATGTGCTGGAGCACGCGCCGGACTGGCTGTGCCTGCCAGTCGGCAATGCCGGGAACATCACCGCTTACTGGGCAGGCTTCAAACAATATGACAACCTGCACGCTACCGGCCTACCCCAGATCCTGGGAGTACAGGCTGCCGGGGCAGCGCCCCTGGTGCTCGGCCACCCGGTTGAAAACCCTGAAACCGTAGCTACCGCCATCCGGATTGGTAAACCTGCGCGAGGCGAACAAGCTCTTGAAGCCGCTGACCAATCCAAGGGCAGGATCATCGCGGTCAGTGATGATGAAATCATTGCCATGCAAAAATTACTCGCCAGACTGGAAGGCATCTGGGTCGAGCCAGCCTCGGCGGCAGGTCTGGCCGGACTGGCACACGAAATTGCTGCCGGAAACTTTAACCCACGCGGCAAACGCATTGTTGCCATCTGCACCGGGCACGGGCTTAAGGACCCGGACATCATCACCAAAGACATGGCAAAACCACAAATAGCCGCGCCCAAATTGGACGCGCTTGAAGAAATCATTTTAGGCTAATATTTAGCGCGCACCTGGCGCCTGGGTTCCATGAAAGAACCAGCTCCAGGCAGGTCGCTCCGAAAACTGCACAAAAGGATTGAAAATGAAAATTCACGTCAAAGTCCCCGCCACTACTGCCAATCTTGGCCCAGGTTTCGACGCTCTCGGGCTGGCACTTGATTTATGGAATGAAGCTGATTTCGTCACCACAGACGACAAACAAATCACACTGACCATTTCCGGCGAGGGTGAAGGCAAACTTCCCACCGATGCAAATAACCCGATCGTGGAAGCGGCTTTGCAAATTTTCGATCTAGCAAAACAACCTTGCAGCGGAATGCGTATCCACTGCATCAACCGCGTGCCGCTCAGCTCAGGGTTGGGCTCCAGTTCCACCGCCATGTTGACAGGTCTACTCGGCGCGAATGCACTCTTGGGAAACCCTTTCAACGAAGAAGAAATCCTAAAACTAGCCATCGAAAACGAAGGCCATCCAGATAACGTGGCTCCAGCCATGCTCGGCGGTCTGGTCGCTTCCATCGTTTATGAGGGTCGCGTGATTTCTCTTAAACTACCCACCCGCGCCAACCGCTCCCCCATGCATGTCACTATCGTTCTGCCCGATTTCGACTTTCCCACCCGGCAGGCACGTGCCATCTTGCCCAAGCAGGTTGACCGCAAAGACGCGATCTATAACATCAGCCGGGCTGTTCTAGTTACCGAAGCCCTGCGCACCGGTGACCTGGATCTGCTTGGCAAAGCCATGACAGATGCCTTGCACCAACCATACCGCCTTCCATTGATCCCAGGCGCCCAGGCCGCCATGAATGCCGCCCGCAACGCTGGCGCTGCAGCCGTGGCTCTCTCGGGAGCTGGCCCCAGCCTGATTGCCTTCTCACCCAAAGAGGACCCAGTTATTGGCGCAAGCATGAAACACGCATTTGAATCCGCCGGACTGGCAGCACGGATCTTTGAGCTAAGCACCAGCTACGAGGGCGCAGAGGTCATGATCGTGTGATGGAAACACTTTCTTCCAACCTTGAGCCACTATCGCCCGAATTTCTGGCCAATTCCGAACATCACCGCGCCCTGGCGGCAGAATTACACCAAAGGCTCGAATTTGTACGGCAAGGCGGCGGGGATAAATATCGACTACGCCACGAACAGCAGGGTAAATTATTTGTGCGCGAGCGCATCGAGCGCCTGCTCGACCCAGGCTCGCCTTTCCTGGAACTTGCTCCACTGGCCGCCTGGGATATGTATGAGGGCGGCGCTCCCGCCGCAGGTATAGTAACTGGGATAGGGCGCGTTGCAGGCCGGGAAGTGCTGATCGTTGCCAATGACGCCACGGTCAAAGGTGGCACATACTTTCCCATGACAGTTAAAAAGCATTTGCGCGCCCAGCAAATCGCCGAGGAAAACCACCTGCCCTGCCTGTATCTAGTCGATTCTGGTGGGGCTTTTTTGCCCCTGCAGGATGAAGTCTTCCCTGACGCAGATCATTTTGGACGAATTTTCTATAACCAGGCTCGCATGAGTGCAAAAGCAATTGCGCAAATCGCAGCAGTGATGGGCAGCTGCACAGCCGGCGGCGCCTATGTTCCAGCCATGAGCGACGAGGCTGTGATCGTCAAAGGCACAGGCACAATCTTCCTGGGTGGGCCGCCACTGGTAAAAGCCGCAACCGGTGAGGATATCAGCGCCGAAGAACTGGGCGGTGCAGATATTCACACCCGTAAATCTGGCGTTGCGGACCATTTTGCCGAGGATGACGAGCATGCCATCCTGATATTAAGAGATATCGTTGAAACCCTGCAGGGTCCACAACACCGCAATTCCGCCTGGATGGATAAGCTCGATCTCAAGCCACCAGTAGACCCACTATACCCCTTGGATGAAATCTATGGCGTGCTGCCGCGCAGCTTCCGTGAAAGTTACGATGCGCACGAGATCATCGCCCGGTTGGTGGATGGCAGTCAATTCAGGGAATTCAAGGCGCGCTACGGAACGACGATCGTGACGGGGTTTGCACACATCCACGGCTACCCGGTCGGCATCATCGCCAACAACGGCGTGCTGTTTAGCGAATCAGCGCTCAAGGCCACGCACTTCATCGAATTATGTGATCAGCGCGGCATTCCACTCTTGTTTCTGCAAAATATTACCGGTTTCATGGTGGGGCGCGAGGCGGAATCTGGCGGAATTGCTCGGGATGGGGCCAAGATGGTGCATGCGGTTGCAAACACCCGCGTCCCCAAGCTGACCGTGGTCACGGGTGGGTCTTTTGGAGCCGGTAACTATGCCATGGCCGGGCGTGCCTACTCTCCGCGCTTTCTGTGGATGTGGCCCAACGCGCGCATATCCGTAATGGGTGGCGAACAAGCCGCCAACGTGCTGCTAACCGTCAAACAGGATCAGTTAGCGCGTGAAGGCAAACCGGCTCTGACCCCCACCGAAGCCGCCGAGTTCAAACGCCCAACCCTGGAAAAATACGAGCGCGAGGGCAACCCCTACCACTCCACGGCCCGTATATGGGATGATGGCGTGATCGACCCGGCCGAAACCCGCCAGATACTCGGACTTGCGCTCTCAGTGGTTTTGAATGCCCCTAGTCTGGACAACCATTTTGGCGTTTTCAGAATGTAATCGCATAAATTAGCCCGCATAAATAGATTATCGGGAGACAAGATATCATTATGAACCTTCTTATCATCGGCGGCACACGCTTTTTGGGACGGCACCTGGTCGATTCTGCCCTGGCCCGCGGGCATGCAATCACTCTCTTTCATCGTGGAAAAAGTAATCCGGGGTTGTATCCACAAGTCGAAACAATCTTGGGCGACCGCGAACAGGACCTGGCCAGACTCTCAGGTCAAAACTGGGATGCCGTAATTGATACATGCGGCTATCTTCCACGCATCGTCCGTCTTTCAGCCCGAGCCCTCAAAAATAATGTCGAAAGCTATGTTTTCATTTCCAGCATCTCGGTCTATGCAGATAACAGCAAAATCGGGATTGATGAGAATGACCCAACAGGTAGGCTGGAAGATGAAACTCTGGAAGAGATCACAGGCGAAAGTTATGGTCCGCTCAAAGCACTCTGCGAGGCGGAAGCCCAGACCGCCTTTCCCAACCAGACCCTGATCATCCGCCCTGGACTGATCGTTGGACCGCACGACCCAACCGATCGTTTTACATATTGGCCCATGCGTGTAGCGCGTGGAGGCGAGATCCTTGCCCCCGAAAGACCACAGGTACCGGTTCAATTTGTCGACGGACGCGATCTAGCCGAATTTACCATCAGGCTCGTTGAGAAGAAGACAGCCGGTATCTTTAACGCCACCGGTCCAAATTATGATTTGAGCCTCGGTGAACTGCTCGAAACCTGCAAAAAAGTCAGCAACAGTGCTGCAAAGTTCATCTGGGCGCCAGTAGATTTTCTGGCTAAACACAAGGTTGAAGCCTGGAGCGATCTACCTGTCTGGGTACCGGATACTCCTGCGGACGCCGGTTTCTCACGAGTGAATATCTCAAAAGCCATGGCAGCTGGTCTGCGCTTTCGCGGGCTGGATGAAACCATCCGCGCCACCATCGCTTGGGCCCAGACCCGACCCAGCGGGTATACCTGGCGCGCCGGTCTGGCAGCCGAACGGGAAATGGAACTTCTCAAACTGCTGCACAACGCCTGAATATTGCATAGCGACGATTGTTTATTAATGATAAATTACCCGCCCTTCACCAAAATCCTGATTGCCAACCGCGCCGAGATCGCCATTCGTGTTATACGCGCTTGCCAGGAACTCGGCATTCAGACCGTGGCTGTATATTCAGAGGCCGATGCACAGGCGCTGCACACGCGACTGGCAGATCAAGCCGTGCTGCTGGGTGGCTCTGCCCCCGGAGAATCCTACCTCAATATCGAAAAGATAATTGCCGCGGCGAAGAACACTGGCGCGCGGGCCATCCATCCCGGTTATGGTTTTCTTTCTGAAAATGCTAGTTTTGCCGAAGCGGTCACAACGGCAGGTTTGACGTTTATTGGTCCATCAGCCAGAGCCATGCGTGCTATGGGTGACAAGGCTGAAGCAAAGATCAGTATGAAAGCCGCCGGTGTACCAACCATCCCAGGTCTGGAAAACCTGTCGGAACTGAACGATTTTATTGAGGCTGGAAAGTTGATCGGTTATCCCGTTTTGGTAAAAGCCTCCGCTGGTGGCGGAGGCAAAGGCATGCGCATCGTTCATTTAGCCTCCGAAATGGCTGAGGCAGTCACGGCAGCCCGCCGTGAATCGCTGAATGCCTTCGGCGACGACCGGCTGCTGGTTGAAAAGTATATCGAACAGGCCCATCATATCGAATTCCAGATCCTGGGCGACCAGCACGGAAATCTTTTGCATCTTTTTGAACGCGAATGTTCGCTGCAACGCCGGCATCAAAAAATCATTGAGGAAACACCCTCGCCTATGCTGGACCAGGACTTACGCAACCGCATGGGCACAGCCGCATTACTCGTCGCCCAGGCAGTCGGATATACTAACGCTGGCACAGTTGAGTTCATCGTGGATCCACGCTCGCGTAATTTTTATTTTTTGGAAATGAATACGCGCTTACAGGTGGAACACCCGATCACCGAACTGGTGGCCGGGCTGGACCTGGTCCAATGGCAAATTCGCATCGCGGCCGGTCAGCCTCTGCCATTTTCCCAATCTGATTTGATCCAACGCGGACACGCCATTGAATGCCGCCTGTATGCAGAAGACGTTGCCGGCGGCTTTTTACCTGCCACCGGCCAAATTCTTGCGTATGTCGAACCGTGCGGGCCAGGTATCCGGCTGGATTCGGGTGTAACGCTGGGCAGCCAGGTCGGTCATTTCTATGACCCACTGCTGGCCAAGTTAATTGTTCACGCCGAAAACCGTCTGGCAAGTATCCGTCGCATGCAGATCGCGCTGGGACAACTTGTAATCCACGGTGTAACCACCAATCAGAATTTTTTACAAGCGGTCATGGCACACCCTGATTTTCAGGCGGGCAGCGTCACCACTAGCTGGGTTGAATCGGTTTTCACTGGCTGGAAACCTGGGGCCGAACCACAAATAGAAGCTCTGATCGCTGCTGCGCTGGCAGAAAACACTCAACCCCATGCCAGCATTCAAGATGGACTCGCCCGGACAGAACGGGATCCGTACAGCCCCTGGAAGTCCACGCAACATTTTAGAATAAGCGAGAATAAGCATTAGAACAAGACTGGTTAATGAAGACACACTCAACCCCAAAAATACCTATTCGAGCAAGTAAACATTGGTCCAAAAGTGCTAAAATCCTGTCCAAAATAAAAAGCCTGCCGAATGGCTGGAATAAATCTTCGCCAAAATGATAAAGGTACGCATCAACCACGTACCAAGCAAACCCGATTATAAGACTGCAATCAAGCAACAGCCAACTCAGCCGACAAAATCCATGACTCCAGGTAAAGTATCGTGGTAATTCCAGGATTAGAT
Source organism: Chloroflexota bacterium (assembly GCA_026390035.1). GTDB lineage: Bacteria > Chloroflexota > Anaerolineae > Anaerolineales > Villigracilaceae > UBA5195. The sequence continues at coordinate 3,951 of JAPLGT010000064.1, read as the reverse complement.
CAATAAGACGAAGACCGTCTTTTTGCGAAGAGCGGGCTGATATGGTCTTTGGTTGTAGCTGAATAGTTCCAATCTCAAAGGATAAAAATGAACGAAAAAAAGTTTTCAGGCAAGGTGGTTCTGATAACCGGTGCGGGACGAGGCGCCGGGCGCATGCTCGCACAGGCCTTTGCTGCCCAGGGGGCGCAGGTGGCAGCCAACGACATTTCACCAGTCAACCTTGAACCCGTTGTGCAAGAGATCAACGCAGCGGGTGGACATGCCCGTGCTTATATTCACGATATCGCCAAAAAAGTGGATGTACAGGTCATGATCAACAATGTTAGCGATGATTTTGGCCACATCGATATACTGGTTAACTCTGCCAATGTACTACTGCCATCCACGCTGCTGGAGATCGACGAATGGGATCTTCACCGTGTCTTTGAAGTTAATGCAATTGGCACTTTGCTGATGATGCAAAGCGCAGGACGCGTCATGCGCGCCCAAGGATCCGGCATCATGATCAATGTGGTCAAACTGCCAGGCGTTGCTCCGGCATCATTCATCGCCAGCAGGGCCGGGCTTATCGCCATGACTGAGCGCCTCAACGCTGAATTGGGCGTATATGGGATCCGGGTATTTGCGATGACGGAAGAAAATCCGGTGGAAGCCGTGCTGGCAGCCTGCCTGGTTTGAAATAAGCCAGGAACCCTATCTAAATAGCGTCAATAATTTTTGCGAATATTCACGGAAAAACAGTAGCTGAAGTTTTTTACATGGATATTTTTGTGCACGCGAAACAATGTAACGCAAAAACATCCACTCGAAGGGCAACCCACATGCCTGAGCCGCAAGCATCCGCAATCAAATTCCACCCCGGTTGGGCCGTTTTCATTAATGTTTGGTAAACATGCAGACCGGTTCCGGTTAAAATCCGGGGGCTTTGATATATAATAAAAATGAAAAACATCGGTATATTATAAAAAAGGAGCGCACTATGATTAGTAAAACAATGGAAAATGCGATTAATGAACAGATCAACAAAGAGTTGTTCTCTTCCTACCTGTACCTCTCAATGGCGGCTTATTTCGAGAGCACGGGCTTGCCCGGAGCAGCCAAATGGATGTACGTGCAGGCTGGCGAAGAACGCGAACACGGCATGAAGCTCTTTGAACATCTTGTAGACCGCGGCGGCAGGGTAACACTTGGCGCCCTGGCAGCACCCGAAAGCTCGTGGGCTGGGCCCATGGATGCCTTCAAAGCCGTTTACGCACATGAGCAATTTGTGACCAAATCCATCCTGGGATTGTACGAAGTTGCCCAGCAAGAAAAAGACTATCCCGTCCAGATACTGCTGCAGTGGTTCATCAACGAGCAGGTTGAAGAAGAAAAGAATGCCTCGGATGTGATCGAGAGCATGAAACGCATCGAAGCGCATGAGACCGCTGTCCTGCAGCTTGACCACCAACTGGGCAAGCGCGGAAGCAAGTAAGCTAACACAACCATTACTCTGAGGGTCATTTCCTGGTTCGTTCTGGGGAATGACCCTCAGTTGTTTGCTAAAACAGATTGACCCCTTCCAGTTTGTATATATTTGCACGCAACTGCCAGGTTTTTTGCTCATTGATAGAGAAATTTTTCGTGGCAATCTCAGGGCAGGTTTTAGCCGATACCGAATCCATCAATAAAACCGCAATCTATTTGTTTTTTTCGCATCCAAGTGTGTCTTTTTGCGCTCAGGACACTGAACATCTTCCCCAACACACCTGCTGGATAATATGCCATAATAAAACATCCGTTATGGATTCGTAGAATATTGCCGTAGAATACCGGTCGCTAGCTAGCGCACCTGGAAAGATTTGGCCGGACAAAGTCATCCATTCTTTCGTAGCAAAGACTGTTCAGGAAAATGAGACACATGCGAATTATCAACAAGTTGATCAGCTGTGTAATCGTTCTGGCTTGCCTGACTGCTTGTGGACCGCTCACCCCTGTGCCGGTCCCAACCAGGACACCCTCACCAGCGGGTACGCTGGACGCAAGCAGGGCGAATATGCCCACCCGGATACCTGCCACCCAACTGCCCGCAAGCTGGCAACGCTACACTGACCCGACAATGAATATAAATCTGCGCTACCCGCAGAACTGGCAGACACAGACCAGCACGCCGGTCAGCCTGCGCATGAGCGGACCAGATGGTTTTTTCGAAATTTCAAGCCTCTTTCACCAGTCTTCCATTTTCGAACAGATCGATACACTTTGCATCCTGGACGCCAATAACCCGGATAATAAAGTCATTTACGGAAACCACCCCACTATCTATAATGCCTTTGACTGGAATACGAATGTAGATATTAAGATTAACAATGGCTGCATAGTCTCGCCATCCAGCCCGGACGGCTCACAAACGGTTTTTTATGGGCACGCTCCATATCCGGAAGAACACAACCGGGTAATTATCTTACGCGCCGATAGTGCCCATTTCGCTGGAATCTTCAGCAGCCTGCGATTTATCAATACCAGCCCGCAGAATTCTTCTGGCAAATATCACGACTCGTCAACTTGCAAAGAGACGCCCAGGGTCGCGGCAATCAGCACATACCAGCTGGGTGAATTCGTGATCACTGAACAATCCATTGCAAAAGCCAGTTGTGACCCCTGGCTGGACTTTGAAGGATTTCAGTCCAAGCTTTGGGCTCTAAATATTAAAGAACCGAGCTCCGCACAACACGATGAAATCGATCTGCTCGTAAAAGATAGCAACCGCGACCTGGCACCCTTTGGCTACAGGCTGGTGGTTTCTCCGTTTAATAACCCAAGCATTGACCTGTATAAAGGCGAGGCCCTGCTTATCGAGCATATCAGTTACTTTAGCGCGGTCTCAGTCAATACGGCCGGTGATGATTTTATTCTGTGGGTACGTAGCCAAGACCACAACCACGAAGTCCGCTGGAATTCCATGCGAACGCTTGAAAATTCTAAAGTTAGTTTTAATTCTGTCTGGCTCGGCGCAAACCTGACCAGGTTTGAAGAATTTCCGAATCGGATTGATATCAGCAGCAATGAAAGTGTGGTCCAAAGCTTGAATGTACCGAGGATCGGTCCATCGGGTATCCCCTTGCGCCGATTCTGGAGCTGGAAAGAACACTGGTTTGTGCAAGTATCCAACGTACTGATGCAGGATGGCGCAGTACAAAACCTCAAGCTGGGATTTGACGAAATTTTTGCCTGGCAAGTGATCAACGACAAACCTTTTTTTATAATGCGCCAGGGTCAAGCCTATGGCATGGTCTATGCTGATCAGATATTCCCGTTTCAATATCAGGATATCATCCACGGAGACCTGTGCTGTGACCCCGCTACTTACAGGGTTAGAAGAATTTCCAACGGGATTCAGTTCTACGCGCAAAAAGAAGGGGTCTGGTACCTGGTAACCATCCAAAAAACGCAGTGATGCGCGTTTGGGATCAGTTTTGTTTTTTGATTTGGATGCCATTCATCCCGAGCACCAGTCAGTCACTCGAACCGAAAAAGGTATCCAGCCCACCCACAAAAGCGGCACCATGCTTATCCAAATTCCAAATCCCACACCAAAAGGTGCTGCAAACTTACCAGGAGAAGTCAGGGTAGCAAGGCAAACACCTTCGCCACGGGCAAAGAATTGATGCTGAATATTTTTCAGGACCTTACGCATCTGGCGTGCTGGCTGGTGGCGAAAACGAGTTCAGCCTGGCAAATGCTTAACGAACCTGACGATCTCCAGCCTGCAAACTGGTGTGGATAACCCCGAAGTATACACCTTGCGTCTTTGGAACACGACCACAGAGCTGCCGGTGGCAGGGTTTTTGGAGGATAGAAAATAGAAGTTCGTGGAAGCTGGGGATGGAAGAAAACCGGTCAAACTGACGCACAAACAGGGACGCGGACCACGTCCCTGTTTGCTTTTGCGGGAGAATGAATAAAACACCT
>JAPLGT010000222.1:0-3356 GCA_026390035.1 Chloroflexota bacterium | reverse complement strand
TTTCTCGTGAAGTTCAGCAGTTGGCTCGCTTTAATAATGAAATGGTTCTACAAAATCAACCGCTGAAACCCTGCCTGGTGGTGTTGTCTGGTTTTGACATGAAATTAACCTTCCTTTGTGGGTTGATTTCATGTTGGAGCGGCCAAAGGATGTCGTTTTGTTTTGCTGCTTCATCTCTGAACCTGCTTGGCAGCGCACAATGGTTTATTCCATCACTGTAACTCTTGAGAAAAACATGGCTCTTTCAACAATGACTTCACGCCAACGCATGCTAGCCGCCATCCGCTGCCAACCAGTGGACCATGCGCCTTGTAGCTTCATGCTCTTCAAAGGCTTGTGGGCCCAGGCTGGCAATTACTTGGAATTTGTACAGCAACAACTTGACTTGGGGCTGGATGCCTTCGTCCAGATTCCCCCACGCCAGCCCGGACTGGTGTCGGACAGCTACAATTTATACGGATTACCCGTTCAGTTTCATCCAGATGTGACCCTCCGGGAGTGGAAAGAATCCCCCAGCAATGAAAAATTTCCCATTCTGATCAAAGAATACCAGACCCCGGGTGGCGTGCTGCGGGCGGAAATCCATCAAGACGAAGGCTGGCCTTATGGCGACCACATACCTTTCCTGGATGACTTCGTGGAAACACGCTCGCGCCGGTTTATTGTCGATTCGCGCGAAGATTTTAAGGCGCTGCGCTACTTGCTTGTTCCACCTTCGCTCGAATCGGTGGCAGCTTTTCGATCTGATTCATTCCAGAGTCTGGAATTTGCCCGGCAGCACGATTTGCTGATCACTGGCGGCTGGGGTGTGGGTGCGGATTTAATTGGCTGGGTCTATGGACTTCAAAAAATGATCTACGCCAGCTATGATCAGCCGGATTTTCTGGGTGAAATGCTGGAACTGATCGCTGAGTGGAATCAATCTCGGATGAAGGTAGTGCTGGAAGAGGGTGTCGATCTTTATATCAAGCGCGCCTGGTATGAGAATTGTGATTTCTGGTCGCCAAAAATTTGGAAGAAATTCATTTTCCCCACCCTTCAATCTGATGCTGAGCTGGCCCACAGGCATGGTGCCCTTTTCGGCTATTTGATCACAGCGAACTGCATGCCGCTTCTTGAAATGATCGCCGAAGCCGGTGTCGATGTCGTCATTGGCGTAGACCCAGCTCGGTGGAATCTTGTTCAGGCCAAGAAAAAGTTGGCGGGCAAGGTCTGCTTATGGGGAGGCGTAAACGGCCACCTTACCGTGGAGCAGGGTACTCCGGAAGCAGTCCAAGCTGAAGTGCAGGCAGTTTTCAGGGATCTCAGCGCTGGAAGCGGATTTATTCTCTCACCTGTAGATAATATCCGTGAATTGACCAAGGTAAGCCAAAACAATGTTTCTACATTGATACAAGAGTGGCAACGTCTTACAGATCCATTGGTTGCAAGTATGTAGATTATCTGAATGCATCACTGTTCTCTCTTACCTGCCGTATATAAGTCGGCAGGGATACCTGCTGAATGGATATAAACGATGAATCAAAGGAATGTCCCCATCTTCTTGGCGATTTTGGCATTGTCTATAGCCAGCCTTGCCTGTCAGGCCGCAACAGATCTTGCCAAGCCCACCGAGGCTATTAAGCCGACCGAAGCTATCGTTGCCACCCAGGTTATCGAGGCAACACCCCCTTCAAAGCCTACTGAAACTCCAGCGCAAACGTCCATTCAACCTGCGGTCATGACTTCTACTGGTCCAGGCCGACTGTGCGTCGGTACCCAAACCGGCCTGAACTGCCTGGATGAGAACGGCTGGCAGGTTTATACCGAAGAAAACTCCAATTTGCCCAGTAACTATCTCTACGCTGGCGCAGTTTGCCCGGATGGCAGCCTGGTGATTGCGCACAGCCGGGGTATCAGCCTGTTCGATGGGAAGACCTGGAAACAAATCCCTGGAACGGATGCTTTTTCCAGCGCAGAAAGCATTGCCTGTGAAGCCAATAATGGCATCTGGGTGGCGCACTTTAGAGGTGTGAGTTACTACGCCAAAGGGCAGTGGACCACCTACGGCTCACAAGAGTTTGGCAGCGGCGATTCGGCCAGCGAACTGGTGTACGCTGTTGAGGTTGCCCCTGATGGAAAAGTCTGGGTACTGGCTTCCCGCAGTGTGGCTATGTTTTCGGACGGTACCTGGACAATTTATCAGGAAGGTCAAGGTTTTCATGAAAGCCGCTTCTTTAACGCCCTGACAGTAGATGCCAGGGGACGTCCATGGGCAGCGCACAGCAATGGCGTGGACGTCTTCGAAAATGGAACCTGGCAGTTAATCAAGAAACCAGATTTCAACTCACCCACAAGCCTCGCCGTGGATGCCAAAGGCCAGACCTGGCTTGGAACTTTGAGCGCCGGTGCTCTTATGTTTGATAACTATGCCTGGGTACAGTACGATCGCAGTTCAGAAAGCCTCTCGAGCAACCATGTGGCTGCCCTGGCGGCCGATAGCAGCGGGCGTGTCTGGCTTGGCACTACTTACGGGCTGACAGTTTTTGACGGCACAAATTGGCGAACCTTTTTGATGGGCAATTCTGATTTGGGCGACAACGATATCAGGTTTATCCTGGTAACAAACGATGGTCCCACCTTGCCACTACCCGCGGAAAAAGAAAAGGCTTCCCTGACCGGCAAACTGCGCGATGCTGATCAGAATCCGTTGGTTGATATGCGTGTGGAAATTTGTGTTGAAATTGTGGGTTCAACATACAATGGAGCCACCCCCTGTTCTGACCAACCTTTCTTCCTATCAACCAAAACCGACAAGAGTGGCGTCTTTCTGTTCGAAAACATCCCGGCTGGCTATTACGTCGTCGTGGCCGAAACAGGCAGCAGCTGGGCACAATTAACTGACCAGTTTGGCATCAGTTCTGAACGCACGCTGATCCAGGCAGGTGAGAAATTCGATATCGAGACCCTTACCCTGGAGAAATAGGTTTTCAAACCCCTACCGGTTGATAAGAAACCATGCAAAAACCAAAGATTGGTCATATTTATCGCGACCGCTGCTGGTCTGGCAGCTAATCAGCGACCTGCCGATTTGCACCCGAACCAATACGGCGAACCTTGCATGGTAAAACGCAACGGCTATTGGCCTCTCGTCAGCCAATAGCACTGAATCTGTAATCCAAATCAGCGGGGGGCGAACAGTCGACCAATTGCCCCAAAATGTTTGACATTTTGTTGTGACAGGTTTAAATTCAGAACGGAACCGGGAGTTCACGAGCGTTGTGGCAAACACACAGGAATATTGAACATGATTGGAAAACTGATGGGTTGGATCGGTACCTTAATCGCGAATTTGATCGGACTAGCGCTCCTGGCGT
>JAPLGT010000190.1:0-21229 GCA_026390035.1 Chloroflexota bacterium | reverse complement strand
TGAAAAACGATAGGTTCGCAGCGTTGGTTACTGCGGTTTGAGTGACATTCATAAAGTCTTCCAAACCCCAATGCTGCTTGGCATCACGAAAATTGAACTCGATTTGGAAGCGCAGCTGGTAGAACTTGATGATTTTATCGATATTAATGCCATATATGCGGTCATCATCCCAAAATATGGCCACTTTCTTGGCCTGTTGTGGGAAATATTTTCACGGGATTTTCCAGAATAGGGGTTTTTCATAGCACTCTTAGGCTAGTTTTGAAAATTAAGCAAATGTGCAGGTGAATTGCAGCCTGTATGCGGACGGGAAATTTATTGTTGGTACAAGGGGATTATTGGGTGTGCTACGCGTTTTTGTAGTAACAAACCTGCACTGTTGAAGATTTTGTGGGCGAGCAGCGCCATTTCAGCATCCAGGAATGGGATCGCAAACAACAAGCGAAACCTTTTGAAAACCAGGCTGGTTCACCGAAGTACCCTGGCGTTTTGCAGATTTGTCGGACTGCCTGGATCCAAAAGAACAAGCTGTTGGGCTGTCCGGGGCGCAGAGAATACTCAGGGCATGCGCCGTTTACACGAAGATCGGAAGGCCGCGGCAAGCCCTGGAAAATCTTGAATAGACCAGCCAGCTGTTTGCGGGAGATGCCAGGCAAGTAAAGTCAGATGCCTCATGATTTCACCGCAACAACCGGGCATATCGGTTGTTGCGTTATTGTTCAGCCCAGGCCGGGCAGGGGCTGGTTGGGGTGGTAGGCGTACAGGTATTCGTCCAGTTCCACTTCAAGTACGTTGTTAATAATGTTGGTGGCGATCATCAGGCTGGCAAAGCCGGTCAGGGCCAGAATCTGCTCGGGGTTGAAAAAGGTTGTGACGCGCTGGTAGAGTCCATCGGATACGCGGTTGCCCTGCCCGGCGATGGCGCGGCCAAATTCAACAATGACCTGGGCACGTTCGTCCAGATCCAGCTTGCCCGGGTCTTCGCCCCAATCGATCAGAACGCGGCGCATGAAGATAGTGCAGAGCAGGCAATCGCTTTCGACCGAGATGGAATGTGCATAGATAATGCTCAGCCGTTCTCCCAGAAAAGTTTTTATGACCTCAAACAGGGGGTACCATTCCATCAGAGCCTGAAAGGTGGGCAATGAGTGCAGCATGGTGCGCTTCATATTGGTCATACGGCCATATTTGGCCAGGCCCATGTCAAAGGTTGCACGTGTTTCGCCGCTGGTCTGATCATATTCGAGCGCTGGAATTCTGGGCATGGGTCTTCTCCTTGAGTTCATTCAATGTTTTTGTCAGGCTATTTCAATGCGGCCTGCCTTGCAGCAAAAGCCTTTTGTATCTATTTTCGCAACGCCAAATTTTCGTGCAGCTGTGATGCCCGGCACCGGCTATCATCCCATCTGGAAGCCGATCAAGCATGCTGCTGGCGATGACAGTCGTGGGTAAATTGCGCCAATTGTATTAGCGCACGGCTGCCTCGGTTTTGCTTTTTGCCATGCTGATTTTTGCTGCGCAGCTTATCGATCAGCGTAAAGACCTTTCCGTCAAAATACCGCGATAAGCCATCTTTTTTTGGATCGCAATGCCTGCAGACTGCGCCGGGCAAGGCGGCGAGATTTGGCGCTGGGTTAGATCAGGATTGGGCCGTTGGCGCGCAGATGCAGAGGACGGGTCAGCAGCCACACTACCCAGTCACTGACGTTGGCGCTGGTCAGGTTGGGTTTGCCTTCCATGTCAAACGCATCTGCTAGTGCCAGCCCGGGAGCCAGGATGTGGGTGCGCACGCCGTGCTCACTGTTTTCTACGCGGATCAATTCCATCAGGGTATTGAGGGCGTGCAGGGCCACGCCGTAGGCGCCATCCTGCTGGTAAATCCCCAGGCCGGAATCGGAGCCAATCGCCATGACCTGCCCGCGTTTTTGTTCGCGGAAGATGGGCAGCACGGCTCGGGATAGCAGAAACGGTTCGCGCAGGTTGGCCGACATGACCAGATCCCAGGTCTTTATGTTGTGGTTATGGATCATGCCGCCACCCCAGAAGGGCGAGACCATGATTAGCAAATCGAGCTGGGCATAGGCCTGCATGGTTCGATCCAGGACGGCTTGCGCGCTTTCGAGGCTGTCGAGTTGTGAAACTAATGCCAGGCACTGACCGCCCGCGGCTCTGATCGGCGCGGCGGATAGTTCAAGCAGGTCCGCCTGTTTGCCAACCAGGCAGATGCGCACGCCTTCGCGCGCCAGGGCTTGGGCCACGGCGCCAGCCACCTCTGTGCTGCCGCCGCTGACGATGGCTACCTGTCCATGCAAGGATTGGGTCTGGTTTTGGATGGGCATCAGAGCTCGTAGACAATCTGGCCAGCCAGCATGGTCAGGAGCGGGTGGACCTTTGCCAATTCTTCGCTGGGGATTTCAAAGATGTTTTCTGAGAGCAGGACCATATCGGCCAGGTAGGCTGGTTTGAGCTGGCCTTTTTGATGGTCCTGGAATTCGGCATAGGCGGCATCACGGGTGTAAGCCAGCAAGGTTTCTGCCAGGTCCTGGTGTTGGTCCGGCATGCCCGGTAGCCAGGGCTTGCGATTGACGGCGTTGGATATTCCACGCAGTGCATGTTGAGTCACAACCGGCCAATCTGATCCAAAGACCAGCATGGCGCCGGCTGTGCGCAGGGTTTGCCAGGCAAAACTGAGCGGCCAGCGCTGCGGGCCAACTCGCACCGGCCAGATATCAGCTTCATCCACCACCATGGGGGAATGTAAAGGCTGCATGGAGGCGATCACGCCTAATTCTTTAAAGCGCGGCAAATCAGCCGGGTGGATCAGCTCGATATGCTCCACCCGGTGCCGTGAATCGCGCTTACCATTGGCCAGCGCGGCAGCCTGGCAGGCATCCAGTACGCGCCGGACAGCCATATCGCCAACGGCGTGCGTGAGTACCTGCAAGCCGAGCCGGTCGGCTTCGGTAACCATGCGATTGTAATGTTCAACCTCGTAATTGGCGGCGCCGCAGGTGGTTGGGTCATCGGCGTATGGATCAACAAGCAGGCCGGTAAAACCTTCGATGACACCATCCAAAAAAAACTTGACACTGCCTGCGCGCAGCAAGTCTCCTGAGAAGATTTTTTTGAGCTGTAGTGCTTCTGCTTGCAGCGCGGAAAAGGGTGTTTCCGGTGAGACACTGTAAGGCATATAGATGCGGCAGGTCAGCTCGCCCAGGTCTTCCATGGCAGCGTACAGGGCGGTCTCGTCCTGGTTGCCATTCATGTTGTGAACACTGGTGACGCCCAACGAGGCGGTCAGGCGCAGGGCTTTTTGGAGCAGGGTTCGTTTGCGGGCGTTATCGGGTTTGGGTACCAGGTCGCTGACGGGTTTGTAGGCGCCGGGTTCGCGCAGCTCGCCGGTGGCCTGGCCGTGTTCGTCCATCATAATTTCGCTATTCGGACCGCATGCGCCGCCGTTGAAGATCCCCGCCAGTTTTAGAGCGAGGCTGTTTGCCCAGGAAGTATGCCCATCGAAGGCGTTGATGTAGATTGGACGATCGGAGACCAGGGCATCCAGGTCCTGACGACTCAAGGGCGTGCGCCCAGGGCCGACGTTGTAACGCAGCCCGGTGCCTGCCAACCACGCTTCTTGTGGGTTTTCGGCGGCGTAAGTGAGTACGATCCGGGATAAATCTTCGTAGCTGGCAGCCGGTTCCAATTGCATGCCGTCCAGGTTAAGAGCGCCGTAAAGCATGTGAAAGTGACTGTCGATGAAACCAGGCATGAGGCTGCAGCCTGCGGCGTCGATTACGCGTGTGGCTGGGCCTTTCCAAAGCTTGGCTTCTGCGTTGCTGCCGGTAAAGACGATGCGATCGTCCTGGATGGCTAGCGCTTCTGCAAAGGGCTGTTGGGGATCGGCTGTGAAGATATGCGCATTGGCAATGATGGTATGGGCGGGTTTGGACATGGCCTTCCCTGTAGAGGAGCAGGTTCGTTTGAGTGGGTATTATTCTTTTTCGGGCATGTAGATGGTTCCGGCCACCGCATCGCTGATGGCGTCGCCGATCAGGTTGATGGCCAGAATGGTCAGGAAGATGCCCAACCCGGGAAAGACCGTCAGCCACCAGGCCTGGCGCACAAACTTTTGCCCGGCGTTCAGCATGGCGCCCCATTCGGGGGTGGGTGGCTGGGCGCCCAGGCCCAGAAAACTGAGCGCAGCGCCAGCCAGGATGGATGAGCCTATGCCGAGGGTCACCAGTACCAGCAGGGTGCGCATGGCATTTGGCAGGATGTGGTTGATCATGATTTGAAAATCAGAACCACCCAGGGCGCGGGTGGCCTCGACATAACTCATTTCGCGGATGGATAATACGCTGCTGCGCGTCAGGCGCATGAAGGATGGTATGAAGGCGATCCCTACCGCCACCATGGCATTGATGATCCCGGGGCCCAGGATGGCCAGGATGGCCAGGGCCAACAGGATATCGGGGAAAGCCAGCAGGATATCCGTGATCCAGGAGATGAACGCGTCCAGCCAGCCGCCAAAGTAACCGGAAATTAGCCCGAGGCAAATGCCAAAGAAGGCGCCAATCCCGATCGCCACCAAGCCAACACGCAGCGAGAGCCGGCCGCCATACAGAAAGCGGGCGAAGGTATCCCGGCCGATGCCATCGGTGCCCATCGGGTATTTCAGGCTGGGCGGCTGCAGGGTTAGACCAGGATCGATGGCATTTGGGTCTTTATTGGTCAGCAACGGCGCTGCCAGGCAGGCCAGGATCAGGATTAATAGCAGCAAGCCGCCAAATTGGGCGCTGCGGTTCCGAAAGGTTTGCCGCAGCAGGCGCAGACCGGGTGCATCCATGTGAAAAGGCGTTTTCTTGGTGGCTGCGCTCATTTGAGCCGTATCTTAGGGTTCAGGAAGGTATAGGTAATGTCGGTGAAGGTGTTGATCAGCACATAGATAACGGCAGTTACCAGCACAACTCCCTGCACCATGGGGTAATCACGATTGGAGATGGATTGGACGGCCAGCCGCCCAATTCCCTGACGCGCGAACATGGTTTCGACAATGGTCGAGCCACCCAGCAGGTAAGCCATTTGCAGGCCGACGAATGTCACGACTGGGATGAGTGCATTTCGTAATGCATGTTTTAGAATGACCGCGGGTTCATGCACACCTTTGGCGCGGGCAGCGGTGATATATTCCTTGCCAAGCACGTCCAACATGCTGGCGCGCACCATACGGGCCACCACAGAGGCTTCGGGCAGGCCAAGTGTCAGCGTGGGCAAAAACAGGGCCGCAAAACCAGAACCGGTCGAGATGCTTGGGAACCAGCCCAGGTTAACCGAAAACAGCATGATCAACAGCAGGCCCAACCAGAAGGTTGGAATGGATAGGCCGCTCACGGATATACCCATCGCCAACGTGTCTACCCAGGTGCCGTGGTTCAAAGCCGCGACCAGCCCCAATACAAACCCAACAATTAATGCCAGCATGAGTGCTGAAAAAGCCAGGGTAATTGTGCTGGGCAGCTGTTCTGCGATCGCTTTTGAGACCGGCACGTAATTTCGGATTGATTCGCCCAGGTCGCCGTGCAGGGCCTTACTAAGATAGTGCCAGTACTGCACGGGGATGGGATCATTTAAGCCCAGCTGCTCGCGCAGCCGGGCTACATTTTCCGCGTTCACTTTTTGGCGGCCCAGGATGGCCGAGACTGCATCACCAGGAACCAGGTGTATGATCGAAAAGACCAATACTGAGATGCCAAAAAGTACCAGGATGGAAGTAAAAATACGACGGATCAGATAGTTGACCATGTGTGGCAGATACTTGCGGGCGGCTTTATTTAGCCAGCGTCATATCATAGAACCAGGGATAACCTTCCAGGTCAAAGGAGAAATTTTGGACCACGGGCGAATTCAGGTAGACCATGTTGACCGTAAAGAGCGGCAGCACCAGGGCATTTTCCATGATGATCTGCTGGGCGGTGACATAATCCTGCTTGCGGATGTTCTCGTCGGTTTGGATATCGCCATCTTCCAGGAGCTTATCCAGTTCCGGGTTGACAAAACGGGTGTAAGCTGATCCGCCATTGATGTTGGCAGAGTGGAACAGGGAGCGTAAAGGAGTGGGATCGACGCGTGTCCAGTAGATGTATAAGAAGCTGTAATTACCAGCGGAAGCTTCTGAACCGATGCCGGCATCATCCATTGCGCGCATCTTGACTTCAAAACCGGCTTTCTGCAAATAACCCGAGAGCAGTTCGTTGAAGGCTTCTTCCCAGACGGGCGAGGTGATGTAATCGAGAGTCAGGTTTTTGCCACCCTTTTCACGAATGCCATCGCCGTTGGTATCCTTCCAGCCGGATTCATCCAGTAAACGACCGGCTTCTTCCAGGTTGAAGCGGTAAAGATCGGCAGATTTGGGGTCAAAAGCCCAAGTGGTGGGCGAAATCACGCTGTAGGTTGGGATCCCCAGGTCTTTGAAGGCCGTTTTGGCAAGCTCATCCTGATTGATGGAAAGGATCATGGCCTTGCGGACATTTATATCGTTGGTCGGTTCTTTTTCGGTGTTGACCATCATAATGGCCGGGATGCCGGGTTGTGCAAAGGTTTTGATCACGGCCTGTTGGCTGCTGGCCATATCGATTGCATCCAGGGCCGGTGGTTCGCTTGCGATTTGGAGCTCGCCGGTTTGCAGGGCAGTCAGGCGGGTGGCGGCTTCGGGCAGGATACGGAAGATAACCTGGTCAAGATAGGCCGGGCCCTTATGGGCGGCAAATTCAGGTGACCAGGTGTAATCGGGGTTGCGTTCTACAATAATTTGAGACTGGGAGTCCCATTTGACAAACTTGAACGGGCCGGTTCCGACCGGGTTGCGGCCGTAATCCTTGCCGTACTTTTCGAGTGCGGTTGGGGATGAGATGCTCAACCATTGGCGGCCGGCATCGCGCAGGAAGGTGGGATAGGATCCCGCAAACTTTACTGTAATGTTGAAATCGTCGGTTACAACGGTCTCGGTGTACTTGTGATCGGCCAGGAGGGTCTTACCGCCCGAATCAAGCACATCTGCACTGACGATATGATCGAAGGTGGCCTTGACAGCCTTCCCAGTAAAAGGAGTGCCGTCGTGGAACTTGACATCCTGGCGCAGTTTGAAAGCGAACTCGGTGTAATCTGCATTAGGTGTCCAGGAAAGGGCCAGCCCGGGGTGCAGGCTTGCATCCGGTGCCGTGGCGAGCAATGAATCGAACAGGTTCAGCAGGATAAGTTGTTCCTGCACCATGACGGCATCGCCCGGATCGAGGGTTTCCGGTTCAGAACCGAGGCCCATGGTCAGCACCCCGCCAGAAGGATCTGGGGTGCTGGTGGCAGCCGGTGCCAGCGTGGCAGCAGCCGGAGCATCGGTGGCAGCAGGTGCGGCGGGTGCCTGGGTATTGGTGGGAACCTGGGCCACGGGCGCAGGTGCGGCTTGACCGCAGGCGGCCAAAAGAATGCTGCTGGTGGCGATCAGCGCAATTAAAACGGAAAATTTGTTTTGTTTTAACATGGTAGTCTCTTCCTTTAGATTGGCGTTATGACTGGTTTCAGTTATTGCGCGTTATTATAAACCAACAAACCGAAATGACAACTTGCCAGCTCGCCGGGATTATTCTCAAAACTGGCGCGGCAGGCGTGCTTAAAAACCGAGTTTGGTCAAAAATAAAACGGAAATACAGATTTATCTCTATCCAGCCTCAATGCTTGATGATTTGATTTACCCACGCGCTCTTCGTTTTGGTACTTACCATCCTGGTTCTGCTGCTCGGGCGATTGAAAATCGATGGTTTGCCCCGCCAGTGGAGTTTTTGTGCCTGTTTTTGGCGCACCACCAGTGCTATATACTCACGCGCTCTTCGTTTTGGCACTTAGCCATCCTGGTTCTGCTGCTCGGGCGATTGAAAATCGATGGTTTGCCCCACCAGTGGAGTTTTTGTGCCTGTTCTTGGCGCACCACCAGTGCTATATACTCACGTGCGAGTTTTGTGCCTGTTCTTGGCGCACCACCAGTGCTATATACTCACGTGCTCTGCGTTTTGGCATTTAGCCATCCTGGTTCTGCTGCTCGGGCGATTGAAAATCGATGGTTTGCCCCGCCAGTGGAGTTTTTGTGCCTGTTCTTGGCACAAAACTCCACAAAAAAAGACTCTTTCAGCCCCTTCCCGTTTTTGGTTTAGGGGCAGTGGGATGGGTTGTCACATACACCTGGATATCCGTGAGTAAACACCGCTAGTACATATGTGCAATCTGACATTTTCAAAGGTAATAGGATGAATTGGAACAGGCGGACGGGTTCTTTTTAACCCGTCCGCCTGTTTTATTCTGTTACATGCGCTCTGAGCAACTGATTGCCCAGGGCCTGGAACCAGCTTACGCGTTCAGAGCCTGATTCAGATCCCACAGGATGTCGTCAATATCTTCGATGCCGATGCTCAGGCGGATGAAATCGGGGCTGACACCGGCCGAGATTTGCTCTTCAGCGGAGAGCTGGCTGTGAGTGGTGGTGGCAGGATGGATGGCCAACGATTTGGCGTCCCCAACATTCGCCAGATGGCTGAAAAGCTGCAGGCTTTCAATAAACTTGCGGCCCGCTTCGGCTCCGCCTTTGATGCCAAAGCCAAGAATGGCACCCGCACCTTTGGGCAGATAGCGTTTGGCGCGCTCGTAATCGGGGTGGCTCTTGAGACCCGGGAATTTGACCCAGCTGACCTTCGGGTGTTTTTCCAGGTATTCGGCCACTGCCTGCGCATTTTGCACATGCCGTTCCATGCGAATGGAGAGAGTCTCCAGGCCTTGAATGGTCTGCCAGCTGTTGAAAGGTGACTGGGAAGCACCGATATCACGCAGCACCTGCACACGCACCTTGATGGCAAAAGGCGGCAGGCCAGCGCCCAGCAGGCTGGAGTAGACCAGCCCGTGATAGGAAGGATCCGGCTCGGTAAAGCCGGGGTAGCGGCCGCTGGTGTAATCGAAGTTGCCACCATCCACGATCATGCCGCCGATACTGGTGCCGTGCCCACCGATAAACTTGGTGGTACTGTGGGTGATGACGTTTGCGCCCCATTCAAACGGGCGAAACAGGTAGGGGGTCGCAAAGGTATTATCGATCATTAACACAATCTTGTGTTTTTGGGCGATTGCGGCGACTTCTTCAAATGGGAATACCGAAATATCCGGGTTGCCGAGGGTCTCGCCATACAGGATTTTGGTGTTTGAGCGGATGGCGTTCTCGAAATTTTGAGGGTCGTTCGGGTCAACGAAGGTTACATCAACACCCAATTTGCGCAGGGTGTAGTGGAACTGGTTGTAGGTGCCACCGTACAGGCGGCTGGAAGAAACGATGTGATCGCCCGCACCCAGCAGGGTGAAGATGGCCTGGGCCTGGGCAGCATGTCCGCTGCTGGATGCCACAGCCGCGACGCCGTTTTCCAGGTCGGCGATGCGCTGCTCCAACACATCTGTGGTGGGATTCATCAGGCGGGTGTAAATGTTGCCCAGTTCTTTGAGCGCGAACAGGTTGGCGGCGTGTTCGGTGCTCTTAAACTGGTAACTGGTGGTTTGGTAGATTGGCACGGCGCGGCTGCCGGTGGTTGGGTCAGGTGAGTAGCCAGAGTGCAGTTGACGAGTGGCAAAACCATACTTACGAGAATCTGCGGACATGAATTAGTCTCCTTTGAAAGCTTGAAATTGGCGGGTGTTCCATTTGGAACCTGAAAACAGACACAAACATGCTTATTTACACTGGCTACATGGCGACCATGCTCGTAAGGTACTGTCGTGGGCGATCTTCCCGCCAAAATACCATCTGAGTAAATATAAAAGGGCGCCGGCAGGAATTGAACCCGCGCATGAGGACTTTGCAGACCCTGGCCTGCCCACCTGGCTGCGGCGCCGATTGGTTGGTAAATATGTGTAAAAAAGGATCAGTTGACTAATTCAGCAAGGAGCACTTGGGCACAGCCTGTAGACTGCATTTCTTTGGAAAAAATGCCAGCCTCCGAGCAGCGCTTTTGTGCACAAAGCAGCATGTCGGGATGCAGATCAGTCTGCCAGGTGCTGGTAAAGTACGGTGCTCAGATAGCGTTCGCCGAAGGACGGGATGATCACCACGATCAATTTGCCAGCGTTTTCGGGGCGATTTGCCACCTGCAAGGCTGCCCAGGTTGCCGCACCTGAAGAGATACCCACCAGCAAGCCTTCTTCCTTTGCCAGGCGGCGGGCAACGTTCAGGGCCTCTTCATTGGGCACACGGATGATCTCGTCGTAGATCTTGGTATTCAAAACAGCCGGAATAAAGCCAGCGCCAATACCCTGGATGGGGTGCGGACCTTTTGCGCCACCTGAAAGCACGGGAGATGCATCTGGCTCAACGGCGATGACTTGGAAGGAAGGTTTGCGAGCCTTGATGACTTCGCCCACGCCCGTGATGGTTCCGCCAGTGCCAATACCTGAAACCAGAAAGTCGACTTTCCCTTCGGTATCGCGCCAGATTTCTTCTGCAGTTGTTTTGCGGTGGATTTCCGGGTTGGCCGGGTTTGTGAACTGCTGGGGGATGTAATATTTTTCCGGGTCAGAAGCTGCCAGATCTTCGGCGCGTTTGATGGCGCCGCCCATGCCCTCTGGGCCAGGGGTCAGCACCAGGTCAGCGCCATAAGCGCGCAGCAAAATGCGGCGTTCCTTAGACATGGTTTCGGGCATGAACAGGGTGATTTTGTAACCCTTGGCGGCCGCCACCATCGCGAGGGCGATGCCGGTATTGCCGCTGGTCGGCTCGACAATGGTTTTATCTTTGGTGAGTTCGCCGGATTTTTCAGCGGCATCGATCATGGCGAAACCGATGCGATCCTTGACACTCTTCGCCGGATTATAAAATTCAAGTTTGGCAACCACCTGTGCGTAAGCTCCCTGGGTTACCCGGTTCAAACGGACCAGCGGGGTGTTGCCGATCAATTCAGTCACATCGTTTGCAATAATCATTTTCTCTTCTCCTTTGAATGACGACTTGTGGAGTCGTTTATAAACAGTAAAAAAATTTTGTGCCCTGGTAAGAGCACAAAAAATCAATAATAAGTAAACGACGACTTATCTAGTCGTTATTATAATCACGTTAGGAATTTTGTCAAGATGTTATTTTCTGGTGATTCCCCCCATATTAAACTTACTGTAATCAGGTTGTTGATTGTGTGCCAGCGGGATGCAATCTGTTTTCACATCGAGAAAGCTAATCGTCTAATCCCTGTCCATTGAGAATTTGCGGTATGCATTTTTCAATCCTTGACTCCCGGGTTTTGGATTGTTTGGGCGCAGAAAAATAAAGATAGTATGCTCGTTGCCGTCCCGGCGTCAATCCATCAAAAGCAGTTTTCAAGGCAGGGATTTCATTTAATTTATTTTGAAATTCTTCAGGTATTTTGAATTCTGTACTCTTTTTAAAATTCACTTTCAAGCCGGCTTTTTCCACTTCAATGGCTTCATAAACATAGGCTTTCAAGATGGGTTCCATCTCAACTATTTCTCGAATACCGGTGAAGCGGATCTGGCGCCCTGCCTGCGTATTCTCCGTTTGTGTGATTAGAATACCCTCGGCATCATTTAACAAGGCTCCTTTGACAAACAGAAGCGCGCAGTATTCTTTAAATCCATGCATCAAAACTACATTACTTTTCTGAAACGTGTAACAAGGAACACCCCACTTTAATCCTTCGGTTAGCTGACAGTCAAGAATGATCATTCTCAATTTCTCGAATTCTTCCTGCCATTTTTCTGCTTTATTAAAAAACCAATCAACATCAGGATTCGTGCTATTCATCTATTGATACTCCTACTAAATAAAGTGAGCGCATAGCTGCTTACAATTTTTTTTGGTTTTGGCTCGGGTAATTCAACCAATGATCCTTCGATATCATGCAAGTCTTCAATGCAGCAATGCTGCTGACGGCTAACGGTTTGCGAAACGTGGCGACGGATCCCGCCATTCAGTGGGTGCTGTGTTAGCCCACTTTTGGTTTTGATAGACATGCTGCTAGATCTTTAGCGCACCGCGGAAACCCCTGACGCCATAGTACGAGGATGCACCGTTGTGATACACGAAGACATGGTCGTAGCGCCGATCAGCAAAGATGGCACCGCCGAGTTTTCTAATTTCAGAAGGTGTGATCAGCCAGCTCGATGTTTTCGTATCGAAATTTCCAAGTTGCTGCAACTCTCGATATTGTTCTTCCGTTAAAATCTTGATGCCCATGGCATCTGCCATATCCATGGCAGTATTTTCTGGTTTAAATTCTTTCCTTGATTCCAGCGCTTCATGGTCATAACAAATATTTCTGCGGTCTTTTGGACTTTCGGCTGAACAATCAAAGAAAACGATTTCGCCCGTTTCTTTATCATAACGAACAACATCCGGTTCGCCACCCGATCGTTCCATTTCATTGAGCGACCACAGTTTTTCAGTATTAGCTTCCAGTTTTGCTTGTACTTTAGCCCACTCAAGATCTTTATGGCGGTTCATGTTTTTCTCAAAACGGGCTCTCAATGTTTTGAGTAGTTCTTCACGTTGTTCTGCTGCCAACTCTTTTTGATTGCTATTAATGTTGTTCATATTTTTATATTATCTCTGATGAATAGGTGTGTCAGGCGAACAATGCCTAAATTTATTTCCAACGCTCGCGAGCCAATTATAATATATCTGCTTTCGATTTCTTTTTCTTCTCATGCGGGTCTAAGAAATTTAGGATTGGCAGCGTGAAAAGCGAAGGTCAAAAGAAGGCATCTATGCCCGCCGCATAGCGCCCCGGTTCTTTTGGGTTCTGTCCTGGGTAACTCGATTCCTGAACGGGCTAGTTGAACCAAGCCGCAAGTCGTGGCATCTTATGCAAAAAGAAAATTATCCCGAGCACAATTCCAGAACCAGATGCGACCGATAAGACTTCAAATAAGTGAATTACTACGCCAAGGGAGCAAGTGTTCTCATTCTGCTACCGCTGGTACCTGCGCGATATTCTCAAGCGAGAAGCTGCGCTGTGGACATGCGTAGATGTTGATGGTGTTGAGCCTATAAATAATCACGCTGAGCAAAAACTTCACCCAGGCGTGCTTTGGAGTATGAGTAACTTTGGCACTCAAAGCCAGGTTGGCAGTCGTTTTGTCGAGCGTAGCATGACCGTCGTCAGTACTTTGAAACAGCAAAAATGCAATTTACTGGATTATATGACCGAGGCCTGTGAAGCCGCCAATTATGGACGACCCGCGCCTTCATTATTGCCGACATCAACTTTCTGACGGGGCAGGTCAGTTTCATCCGGTGAACGAACCCTATTATTTATCTGAAAAACGTTGCTACTGTATAAGTATACCCATTTTTCATCATCTTGAAAGTGAAAAGTGAATGCCGAAAGCATGGGCAAAATTTGAAAAATCATTTCTTACTCAACCATTTCTAGGTAAGAAGTCTACAGATTACACAGATTTTAAGTGCTATTGTGTTCTTGAAAATTGGATCTTCTGTGGATGATGTGTTTTGCACTGGGGGATGATTTCATGTACAATAAACTTGGACTATGCGAAGATGATGGATTTATTCCGATGAATGATTGTGCTGAACTGGAAATTGGCCTGTCCGCGCACGGGGCTGGCGAGTACCGGGTTGAGATGCGTTTCCATGCCGCGGGGAGCGCGGCAGAAGCGCGCCTGGGCCAGGGGCTGGCGCGTTTCGATGGGTTGGGGGATGCTTTCCTTGACGCGGATGCGTATGGGCGCACTCTGACTCGTGCGCTGTTTGCGGACGCGGGCTTGCTGGCGGCGTTTTCACAGGCCTATGGTAGTGTGCTGGCCCAGAAGCAGTCCTTGCGGCTGCGCCTGAGGCTGGATGCTGAGTCCGCCAACCTGCAAAGCCTGTGCTGGGAGCTGCTGCGTAATCCGTTGGACGATTCGCTGCTTTCGAGCGGTGGAAAGGTGCTGTTTTCGCGCTTTCAGGGCAGTTCTAACCTGACTTCGCTGGAACTTCGCCCGCTTGAACGGTTGCGCGCGCTGGCGGTGGTTGCCAACCCGCTGGGGCTGGAACGCAACCATCTGACGACCATCGACGAGGCCGGGGAGCTGCGCGCCGTTATTAATGCCCTGGGGTTGGAATGTGCCACCATCCCGGACGGGCCGGGCGGGCGGCGGGCTACGCTGGACACAATTGTGGAAGCCTTGCGCCCGGGTTGCGACCTGCTGTGCCTGGTCTGCCACGGTACGATCGCCAGTGGCAAGGCCTGGTTGTGGCTCGAAGGCCCAGATCGCGCCATGCAGCGTGTGGATGTGGGCGAATTGATCAGCCGCCTGATGGACCTGGATAGCCTGCCAGCCCTGGTGGTGTTGGTCTCATGCCAGAGCGCGGGCAATGCTGAAGGTCAGGCGCGCGTAGCGCTTGGGCCGCGCCTGGTGGAAGCCGGGGCCGGGGCGGTGCTTGCGATGCAAGGCAACCTATCCATGGAGACCTCGGCTGTTTTCATGCCGGTTTTTTTCCGGGAACTGCGCCGCCACGGCAGTGTGGATCTGGCCGCAGCAACGGGCCGCAGCAGCGTGCGCGAGCGCCCAGACTGGTGGATGCCAGTACTCTTTAGCCGCCTGCAGGATAACCAGCTTTTTGCGCCATCCAGCCCGCTGGCGGCGAACAATCTCCCGCGCAAACTGTTTGAACCGCAGACGGTCTACATCCCGGCTGGACCTTTCCTGATGGGCAGCGCCGAGGGCAGCGGTCGCCCAGCCTGGGAGTCGCCGTGCCACCGGGTGGAGCTGGGCGAGTACCGTATTGGTCGCAGCCCGGTCACCAACCGCGAGTATGCCGAATTTGTCCGCCAAACCCGCCGGCTGGCCAACCCGGAGATGGGCTGGCAGGGGCAGAACCCGCCGCCCGACCGTCTGGAGCATGCCGTGGAGGCTGTGACCTGGTACGATGCGCAAGCCTATTGTGAGTGGCTGAGCGCCGAGAGCGGGCGGAAATACCGCCTACCGAGCGAAGCCGAATGGGAAAAAGCCGCGCGCGGCGAGGATGGTCGCCTGTATCCCTGGGGCGATGCCTGGGATGCTGCGCTCGCGCGGGCCGGGGCGGCAGAGTCGGCCCCGGTGGAGTCGCTCGCGCCGCAGAGTGTTTATGGCCTGTACGAGCTGGTGGGCAGTCTGCGTCAGTGGACCTGTTCGCTGTGGGGCGAGAACAGCCTGCGTCCAGACCCGCGCTACTGTTAT
The DNA here is from genome assembly GCA_026390035.1 of Chloroflexota bacterium. GTDB lineage: Bacteria > Chloroflexota > Anaerolineae > Anaerolineales > Villigracilaceae > UBA5195. Next base: position 5,983 of record JAPLGT010000190.1, on the reverse strand, counting down.
CCCTGGGCGGAAGACGGGCGGAACGAGCTTTCGGCCAGCCCGTTGGTGCGGCGTGTTTTCAGGGGTGGTTCGCGGGTCGATCCGCCAGCTGTGCTGGTATGCAGCGCGCGCGGCGGCGCGGCCCCCAAGATGCTTGGTCTGCCCGGCAAGTGGCACGGGTTCCGGGTGGCTTTATCGGTATGAGTGAGGAGTATAGAAAACAATGAATAGACCCAATCGCCAGGCCATGCTGGCCGCTCTCAAGGACAAGAAAACTTCGTTTTCCGGGCGGGAAGTAGACCGTTCTGAAGTTTTCCAACGCATTCGCGATGGAAACGTCATCCCCATTATCGGAAATTCGGTGTATTTTGAGCAAATTTTCGGTTCGCCGGCTTCTGACCCAGCGGTGGATGGACTGGCCGAAAGCAAATCAGTCAATGAGCTCCTGGCGGAAATCTGGGCCCAGAAAGTTGATTACCCGCTCACGGATACTTTCGATCTGGCGCGCGTGGCGCTTTACAACCGGGTGGTCAGCGATGACAGCGAGCATGCCAAGCGGCGATTCTTGATCTTCTTGAAGACTGCCCTGCTGGATATGTTTGCTCAGGACCCAGAAGTGGCTGGCGCCGTGGATGAACTGAGGACGCGTGTCAACATGCTGTCATTTGCGGATATTGTCCAGGAGCTGGGCGTGATTGCTTATGCCACGCCGGACGAAGATCCCCTGCGCCTGCTGGCACGCTTGAACCTGCCGGTATACGTCACCACCAGCTATTTCGACTTTCTGGAGCGGGCTATCATTGCCGAGGGCCGCACGCCGCGCACCCAGGTCTGCTTCTGGTCGGGTGAAGATGTGAATATTGCGCCGGAGCACCATTACGACCCCAACCTGATACCATCCCAGACTCAGCCGCTGGTCTATCACCTTTTTGGGTTGGAAAAGTATCCGCGCACGATGGTATTGAGCGAGGATGATTACATGGCTTTTCTGGTGGAGGTGACGCGCGCGCCAAACCCTACCAGCCCGGTTATCCCTCTCTATCTGGCAGAGGCATTCCGCAGTAAATCGCTGATCTTGCTGGGCTACCGACTGCATGACTGGGATTTCCGCGTGATTTTTCGCGGCGTGGTCAAGCCGGGGTTGACTGCCCTGCGCTCATTCGGCCTGATCCTGCAAGTCAACCCAAGCCAGGATGGCATGGGCAGGCAGGAGCAAGCCCAAAGCTATCTGAAGGAATATTTCCAGGAAGCCGATTTCAAGGTTGAATGGGGTAACGTCGAACAATACATCCAGAATGTATGGAAGGAGTGGAGCCAATGGGCGCGTGGTCGAGCATAACCCTACCGGGGAGTAATCCGTACATTGGTCCGCGTCCATTCCAAAAGGAAGACGCGCCGGGCTTTTTTGGCCGCGATAACGAGGCCCGCGACCTGCTCTCGTTGGTGGTTTCGGAGCAGCTGGTGTTGTTCTACGCCCAGTCTGGAGCGGGCAAAAGCTCGCTGATTAATACGCGCCTGGTGCCCGGCCTGGAGGAAAAAGGCTTCGAGGTTCTACCGGTTGGGCGGGTGAGCGGCGCGGTGCTATCGGGCGCAGAGACCAACAACGTGTTTGTCTACAACCTGTTAACTGGCCTGGATGCGAGTAAACAGTCGGCGGAACGCTTTCAGAAGATGCGCCTGGCCGAATTTCTGAGCAAATTCGCATCGAATGGCAATTATTATATTTACGATGATAGCCCGCAGGGACAGGCTCAGGAACTTGCCCCCAAATCTGATGAGCCGGAATACGAGGTCTGGCCGCGGGCGCTGATCATTGATCAGTTTGAAGAAATCGTTACCACCCACCCCGAGGCTTGGGAGAAGCGTAAGGATTTCTTTCTACAATTGGCCGAGGCGATGAAGGAAGACCCTTACCTGTGGGTTGTGCTGGTCATGCGCGAGGATTTTGTGGCGACGCTCGACCCGTACGCCCACCTGTTGCCTGGCCAGATGCGGGCGCGTTTTTATATGCGCCGCATGGGCTATGAATCCGCGCTGGAAGCCGTGCGTAAACCTGTCGCCAGCCTACGCCCCTACGCACCCGGCGTGGCCGAGATGCTGGTGGACAACCTGCGCCTGATCACTGGCGCGCAGAGCATATCAAGCGTTGAAGCCGTCCAGGGCGAGTATGTGGAGCCAGTCCAACTTCAGGTGGTGTGCTACCAGTTATGGAAAAATCTGCTCGCCCAAAGCCGTTCCTCGGCGCCGGCCAGCCAGATCACCCAGGAAGACATCCAGCAACTGGCCAAAGGGGAAAACCTGACCCAGTTTGTCTCCAATGCGCTGGCCGAATTCTATGAGAAGGCCATCGCCCAGGTGCTTGCGCAGCCGAATATGGTTACACCTGAGCGCGAACTGCGCGATTGGTTCTCGCACAAGCTGATCACTGAATCTGAGACGCGCGGCCTGCTTTTCCGGGGCAAGGATACCACTGCCGGGCTGTCCAACCTGTCTGTGGACGTGCTGGGGCTGCAATATATCATCCGTTCTGAGACGCGCTCCGGAGGAATCTGGGTGGAGCTGGTCCATGACCGTTTTGTAGGACCCATTCTGCAGGCCAATCGACGCTGGGCCTCAGCCCACCAACGCCCGTCCCTTCTGGCTGCCAAAACGTGGCAGGATTCAGGGCAGCAGGCTGTGCATCTCTACGATGGCAACCAACTGGGGGCTGTTCAAGGTGCGCTGGATGCCAACCCTGGCGAATTTACCGAGTTGGAAAGGCAATTTGTGGAAGCCAGCCTGAAGGCTGCCAAAGGCCGGCGCGATCGTTATATCGGAATAGCGCTGGGCATCGCCGCCGTTCTGCTGGTTGCATTTACCCTTTTAACCGCCTGGGCGTTGTACAGCGCGGAGCAGGCCCGCGCCCAATCCGCCGCAAACGTGTCAGCGCGTGCCACCCTGGAGGTCAAATCCACGAGTCTAGTCCTTGCGGTGACGAGCCAGGTGGAAAGCGTTGGCCGGCTGGCAACGCGCATCGTTGAGCAGGAACAGTCGATCTCTACCATGCAGGCTGTGATGGTGATCCAGTCTACCGCTACTCCCACTCCGCCCCCAGACTCGACAGCTGTGCTACTGCCATCCGCCACGCCAACCCCGCGCTACACAACCTTTTCCATCGGAAAATCGGCCGGTGGGCGCGACATCATGGTTTCGCGGATCGGCAGTGGTCCACGACATATCGTAGTGGTTGGCGGGCTGGCCGCTGGCTTTGCCCCGTCCAGCGTGAACATGGTCCTTATGCTCAACCAGACCTTCACTGACAAACCGGATCTTGTGCCGGCCATCATCACGCTGGATATTATTCTAAATGCCAATCCTGACAGCCAGGCAAACGGCATCCAGTCGGGTCAGCCTGCCGGGCGTTTGAACGCCAACGGGGTGGATCTCAACCGCAACTGGGATTGCTACTGGAATGCCAATGCCGTATTCCGCAGCGCAAGTATCAACCCTGGTTCGGAAGCCTTCTCCGAGCCTGAGAGTCGCGTCTTGCGTGACTTTATTATCAAGAGTTTTTCGCAGGCCGCCATTTTTTATGGCGCCCGTTCAGACAAGCAGGTTGTGCCCGGTGGGTGTGGCGAAGTGAGCGTATTCTCGCAGCCGTTGGCTAACCTGTATGCCAAGGCTTCAGGTTACACGGCCGCCCCCTTCGTTGCCTATGATGTCAGCGGGGATGCCACCAACTGGCTGGATTCACAAGGGGTTGCTTCGGTATATGTGCTTCTGCCGGATTATGACGCTCTGACGAACAGCGATATGCAGGCCAACCTGAACAGCATCCAGACTATTCTGAATACGTACGGACGTTAGTCTAAATTCGCAATGTTCCAGAAGCATTTTGCGGGCATAATTGGCGTCATGCTGGCCTACAGAATGCTTCTGGTTTTCGTGATACTTTTACTGGCGGGCTGTGCCGCGCCAATGACTGCTGCCCCCGGCTTGCCCCAAATCGCCGCCGGGACATCTGCACATTCCCCAGTTTTTTCCGAGTCAGCGAGTGCTGACAGCCCGGCTACTGCCCGACCTTCCCCGTTCCCCAGCCTTACCCCCACGCCCCAACCAACCAGCACCATCCAGCCATCCAGCACGCCCCAACCGACCAGCACGCCCCAGGCGACAGCCACCCTGGTCCATATACGCACGCTTGGGCTTTCCCGTGGCGGGAATCCGATCGAGATCTACCGTTTCGGACAGGGTCCGGACGCCATCGTTCTGGTGGGTGGTATTCATGGCGGCTATGAATGGAATACCATCCTGCTGGCCTACGAAATGATCGATTATTTCGAGCAAGCCTCGTCGGATGTGCCTGATGGCATCAGCTTGTACATCATCCCTGCCGCCAATCCGGACGGGTTGGCAGACATCATTGGTCATGTAGGACGGTTTTCAACCAAAGAAATCCCCGCGGTCACTTTTTCGGGCCGCTTTAATGCGGATGGAGTGGATTTGAACCGCAACTGGGATTGCAAGTGGCAGCCTGATGGGCAATGGCGTGACCAGAAGATCAACGCCGGTTCCGCGCCCTTTTCTGAGCCGGAGAACCAGATCTTGCGCGACTTTTTTATTGGCCTGCCGGCAAAGGCTGTTATCTGGTGGCACAGCGCCATGCCCGGTGTATTCGCCGGCGGCTGCACAGGTGACTACCCGGCCTCGCTGGGCCTGGCGAAGGTCTATGCTGACGGTTCCGGCTACCCGGTACAGAAAAGTTTTACCGGCTACGAAGTGACTGGAGACGCCAGCGACTGGCTTTCGCTGGAGAGCATCCCGTCCATTTCTGTGGAATTAACCACCCACGAACAAACTGACTTCAAGGCCAACCTGGGCGGTGTGCTTTCCCTGCTCGAAATGCCCGCCCTGGCCACCCCGACGACTTCCGCATCCTCCGCTCTGCCCGTCATGACCCCCTGAACAAATTTTATCTTCGCGGCCAGTCGTGGCAATAAGTACCGCGAATTAAATAATTGTCCGAAGAACGTTCTTGATAATCGTTCAGGGGCTGTGCCTTGGGTGATTCTGAAGAATCTCTGCTGAACTGCTAAAGAAATTTAGACAAAAATGTTGCATACTTGAACCATGCCACCGGTGGAAGAAATACTACCTGCAAACTTGCCTGAAGCGTTGCCAGTGTTCGCCGAAGATTGGGCCCAAACGCCCAAATCAGTCCAGGTTCTGGTCATTGGGTCATTGACCCGCCTACAGGTGCTGGCTGGCTGGTAAAGGCTGAACTGATCTATGAGATTGATTTTTTCGATGACAGTCTAATTCTCGTGAAAAACTAGATTCCTGCGCCGCCAATCAGCACATCGTCAAAGATTTCTTGCTGTAAGACGGGTTGCCCGGCAAAGGCTGCTGCGAGCGTGGTGTTATCCATCAACCGGGCGGTGGTGTTGCGCACATCCAGAAAAACGCGCCGGAAACGACAGGTGGCTTCCTGGCTGCAGGGTTCGTACTGATTGACCGAAACACAGCTGATGGGGGCCAGTAGATTATCAAAATAGCGCACTACCTGTCCCATTCTGATTTCCTCAGGGCGTTTAGAGAGCACGTATCCGCCGCTTTTGCCTGGTAGGCTGGTGACCCAGCCCTGTGATTTCAAGTCGAGCATGATGTGTTCCAAGAAGCGCTTGGGAACAGCATTCTGTACCGCAAGTTCGCGAATCGAGATGGGTTCACGCCCATAAAATTCAACCAGGGTCATTAGTACCCGTAACGCGTAATCAGTTTTTTTAGAAATTCTCATGATAGATTTTACTTTCTTTATATACGACTTGAAAAGTCGTTATTATCCAGCGGTTTCGGGAGTTTGTCAAGGTTTATTTCTTGTCAATTTATGGCGTTCTCAAGAAAACGAGTTTCCAGAAGTGAGCAGGGCAAAGGCATCCTGAATATGGCCTTCATACCAACGGCGACCTTTCGCAGAGTTGACAAAGCCAGCGCGTTTGAGTAAACCTAGCACGAGATTATGAAC
>JAPLGT010000113.1:0-4816 GCA_026390035.1 Chloroflexota bacterium | reverse complement strand
GCTCTTACGCGCCTTTCATCCCTGGATGCGGCGGATAAGCGCTTTTGTTTTCAAAAAAGGCCTCCACAATTGTGGAGGCCTTTTTGATTAATCCGATGAAGATAAATACCTGTCAAACATTCCTATTCATGTGCAAATGACAGGCTTGATATTGAGCATAATCAGGGAGCTGCCATTTTTACCGACTTACTCACCGAGCGTACTGGCACTCACAGGCGCATTGGTCTTCTCGAAAACCATCCTGATGTATCCGCGCAAACGAATAAAATCCATGGCCTGACTCGCAAAAACATCTTTCGGTTGTTATGAACGTCAATAATGGATAAAGCACTTGCGGCAAGGAGAAATATTTTCGGTGAAAATTTCGCGCCTGACAAGCCACGGAATCCAGCATCACATGACACAAATTCTTACAACATTTTTCATGTTAATTTGCATCGTCAAAAGAAAAACTGGATACCAGTCAGTAAATATATTTTTGCAGATCGAGCAAAGCAACAATAATCCGAATTTTGATCTCGGCCGCCGTGTATTTTTCTTCCAACAAACTGACATCGCCTGAAACAAACAACAGCTCAATTTGCCGGTTCAAAGGAGAATCTGGGTGCCGCAGGAAATCAGCCACGATATTACGTTGACGCATCCGGGCAACATCCGGAAGCCAGGCCTGCAGAAAGTAAGCCGAGGGGTCCATGTCAGACTCATAACGGCGAACCGCATCGTAGAAAGCAACGGTCAGGCGAAGATCAGTGCGCACAGGATCAGAAACCGGCTGTTTACGCAAGAAATTCAAGAAATTTTGTTCCAACTGATCCAAAGATAGCCCCAGGCGTGCCTGAAGAGCAGCATCCAACACACCGGCATCGCTACCCGCCGGCACAGGCTCAATATTGCGATAAAAGTTGTTGTATTTTTCCCAACCATAGGTTGAGATCATGTAGCTGACAAGCGCAGCTGCCTCGGCGTAACCAATCTCGTGTTGAGAAAGATAAAACGAATTCGTTAGCTTGCGCAAAGGAATATACCAACCCAGATCAAGAAGAGCGGCCGCGCGTGGCAGAATAGGCTCCAACTTGAAATGTCCATCACTCAGATAAACAGCCAGCCCTTCTTGCAAAATGGATGGGCGCAGCATGCCTCCTACCTGGCCATCCAGCCAGTGAACCATTTCGTGGTGGGTAACTTGCCGAGCTGTACTGCCGGCATAATTTTGATGCAAGTAGGAAACATAGATCCCGTCAGAAGTGAAACCGCCATGCCCCAGGGTGCGTGGTAAAAAGGTGATAGGGATCTTGCCCTGGAAGCTGGCCTTCAAGCGGTCTTCTACATCCGCAGACTGGGCAGCCACCATGGTTTTCAGCGCTTCCAGGTCCTTTTCTGCATCCGTGCCACTGATGTAATGGATGACACAACAGGCAGTCTCGGCTGATTCCCAGCGGGCATCCGGCTCTGGATACGGAACATCACCGGCCGGGAGAAGCGTAATTTTTTCATCCCAATGCTCAGTACCGGGCTGGAGAGAAAATGTAAGCGTATAATCGCCGGGAAGCAATTCACGCGTATCCCAAACCCAGTAAAACGTAGCCTGGCTGCGCCCCCCCATACCAAAAGACCCAAAGCTTTCTTCTGCCAATGGTTTCCCCGCAAGGCTAATGAGCGCTCTCGTACTGGTTGGCTGGGTAACAGCAGGATGGTAGACTTCAAAACTGACCTGATCACCAACATAAAGCGGACCATCCGGATGAGTGCGAACACTTGGCGGTACGCTGCTATTGGATGATTGAAACAGGCGCTGCGGAACCAGGCTGACGCAGGCCATCAGAAGTAACAAAATGGGGAGAATGATTTTACGCATTATATTTAGGCACCGTTAGTGAATACGTCTATTTTACCCTCGGACTTGATCTTGCGTAATTTTGCATCCTTAATGGTCCAATTTCCAGTGTTGTTTTTGCAGGACAACCACCCAGCTTTTATTTATGTACAGTTTTTACAGTCAGAGGTATAAATAGGGTTGCTGGTGTTACCTTTATGAACGGAGGCCGGGATGACAAATCCAAATATTTCACCTACTTGGAATACAAGCACCAAATTGATTGTCAGTTTGACCCTCGTGACCATCGCGGCGGGTTTGCTGATCAAGTTCCAGGCAATCCTGCCGCCCATGATCGTGATGATCTTGTTGGCGTATTTATTTAACCCGATTGCTGATTTTCTCTCCCAAAAAATGCACCTGCCCTGGAAAATTGCCGTCACACTGGTGTACATATTGGCAGTGATATTGCTGGTAGGGCTCTTGACGCTGAGCGGTGTGGGGTTGATACAACAGACCCAGAATTTGATCAGTGTGATCCAGGATAGTATCCAAAACATACCCGCCCTTTTTGATAGTATTTCAGGGCGGAAACTCAATATCGGACCATTCATTCTGGACCTGCGCAAAGTTGACCTTGGTGTCTTGGGCCAGCAGTTGATCGGCAGCATTGAGCCTATGCTCAGCCGCACCGGTACAATGGTCGGTACGATGGCCAGCAGCGCAGCCAACTTTTTGGGGTGGACTTTATTTGTGCTCCTGGTTTCTTATTTTGTATTGGCCGAGAGCGACGGGCTGTGGAGAGGTATTCTCCAATTTAACATCCCAGGTTACCAACATGATCTGGAACAAATGGGCAAGCAGCTCTCCCAAATTTGGAATGCCTTCCTACGCGGACAAATCATCGTTATGGGCATCGCGGCACTGGTTTATACAATTGCTTTAAGTGTCATGGGTGTTAATTATGCTCTCGGCCTGGCCCTGCTGGCCGGGTTGGCCCGGTTTGTTCCATATGTTGGCCCGTTCATCTTATGGATCATCCTGGCGCTGGTATCCTATTTCCAGGAATTCAAACCCTTCGGCCTGACACCCTGGATATATGCATTGACGATTGTCTTAATTGCCTGGGTGATTGACGGAGTTACCGATAATATCGTTATGCCCAGGATCATGGCATCGGCTTTAAAGGTCCACCCAGCCGCCGTCCTCGTGGCAGCCATTATCGCATTAGAGTTGCTCGGAATCTTGGGCGTAATTATTGCCGCTCCCATGTTGGCTACCATGCAGCTGATCGGCCGCTATTTTACACGCAAGCTTTTTGATCTTGACCCCTGGCAAGGTCTGGAAGAAATGCCTCCACAGATACCCATCAGGCAGCAAATCCGTAACCTGATGGGCTTATTCCGGGCAAAATTTAAATTTAGATGAAATCCGTCTGTATTTTCTGCGCTGTGTGCTATATAATGGATAAAATTATTCAAGGAGATTAAAAATGCCCAAAAGCCCTGAACCCACAACCGAGACCCTGGCCGAGACCGAGAACTACCTGGTCTGGAAAGCCGAAGAACCCGATGGCGAAACCACCTTCCATGTTGAACTCGGAAATGTAACTGTCCACTTTTTCAAAGAAGAATGGGACGAGTTCCTCGAACTGGTCCGCGCGCTGGAATAATCTATACCGCAGGGGGCAGGTCGTTGACCTGCCCCCTGCGATTCTTGGAAGAAAATCTGATCGAAACATGCTAAACAATTCCATTACCGATGTACCTGGCATTGAAGTTGGCCAGGCTCAGGACCTGCAGGCACTGACCGGCGTCAGTGTGATTCTTTGTCGCAAGGGCGCAGTGGCTGGGGTGGACCAACGCGGCGGCGCGCCCGGCACACGTGAAACCGATTTACTCAATCCCATCAACCTCATTGAAAAAGTCCACGCGATTGTATTGGCAGGCGGATCTGCTTTTGGTTTAGATTCTGCCGGCGGTGTAATGAAATACTTGGAAGGACAAAATATTGGTTTTGATGTAGGCGTCGCCCGTGTGCCAATTGTCCCAGCCGCAATTTTATTCGATCTCTCGTTGGGACGCGCCGATATCCGCCCAACCTCCGAAATGGGCTATCGCGCGGCGGCAGATGCCAGTTCGGTGCGCCCGGTCGAAGGAAATGCTGGCGCGGGGGCAGGCGCTTCGGTTGGCAAGATATTCGGAAACCTCGGAGCGATGAAAAGCGGCATCGGGACCGCCTCCATTGACATTGGTGGAGGCATCATCGTCGGTGCCATTGCAGCAGTCAACGCTTACGGCGATGTAATTGACCCAAAAACTGGCGAGATCATTGCTGGAGCGCGCACATCCAAATTAGGACTGCTGACCATCGGCGCACCAGGCTATTTTGCCGACACCCTCGGCACAATGAAAACCCTGGCTGGACGGATGATTGAAGGCTTTGCCATGCACTCCAACACGGTCATCGGCGTGGTGGCGACCAATGCGCACCTGAGCAAGTCTGAAGCCACCAAAATGGCTCAAATGGCGCACGACGGCCTGGCACGTGTAATTCGGCCTGCGCATACCATGCTGGATGGCGATACCATTTTTGCGCTGGCAACCGGGCAAAAAAATGCCGACATAAGTCTCGTGGGCGCTTTTGCAGCTGAAGCTTTCGCCGCTGCTTGCATCAGCGCGGTCATGGCGGCCTCCAGCGCCGGGGGACTTCCCGGCCTGGCCGGCGAATGATTGGCATAAATCACTTCCACACGGTCTTGTTTAGATAACTGGCCGCATTTTAGCGCTGGCCGCTCGAAGACATGGAACAAAAAACGACCTGCTTTGCAAAGCAAGTCGTTTTTTGTTCCCTATAATCTAATCTAGCTACCTGACAGTTTGTAAATAAGGGTTGATCTCCAAGCCCAAACATCGTAATGTTATTGTTAACAGACAAAATATTACAAGGAGAAGGCCATGAAGATCAACCAACTGTATCATAAATGGATAGCGCAGATTTTGC
>JAPLGT010000237.1:0-2090 GCA_026390035.1 Chloroflexota bacterium | reverse complement strand
TAGCGGCTTCGACCCATGTTTCCATCTCTTTGGCGGTATCGCCAGTTTGGGCCAGTGGGCAAAGATAGTGATGATGCAAACGCTGAATATGTGCCCGGATCGACAAAGCGCTCATTTTACTGTCGCCAACAAATAACAAACCGATCCCGTCTATGATTTGCAGCACTCGATCTACTGCCGGAATGTACAGCTCGTCATCTGCAATATTGCCAGCTACTACTTGGCTTACAATTGGCAGACCTAACGGATCGAGCGCAGCGACCATCAGCTTTACTTGTCGCAGTGTCGGATCATCTTTGCTGTAACCGTATTGGAACAAGCTCTCTTCGCCGCCTTCATGGTACCCAGACACAGTTGTTGTGTCCAAACGCACGTTTTTGGGCGTTAATTCGTACACGCGCAAGATGCTTCGACCCAATTCGGTTTCAACTGCTTGCCAGGTAGCAGGTTTGCTCAATCTCCGCAGCAGGAGTGTCAACCGGTCATCCGTAAAATCCAATTCGTGAACTTGCTGACCGGTTATTTTCTCAATGGTTTCTTGCGCTTGTTTCACCCAGGACTGGACAGGATGTTTGCGGTGATTGCTTTCTGTCAAAATATGCGCCAGCCAAATTGTAGCTATCCAACCCCAACTTAGTCCTTGATGGAGCCCGTGCCGACCAAGATGATGATCGAAAATATCAGGCAATCCCAGTCGCAGCATGACTGATAGCAAAAGCGGAAAATCGTCTATTCGTTCGGTTGTTAAGGTGAGGTCTGGGCTCATTACCCGAGCTTACCAGAAATTCACGATTTCGCAAAATTTTCAGCGAATGGAAAGTTATAATAATAGGGTTCAAATGAAGTACGCAGAGAAGATGAGTTGGAATAGTTGGCGGAGTCATTAAATAATGGACTATGCTACTTTTCGGAGAAGTTGGGATGAAGCGCTCAAGCGCAGCGGCCTGGTAAGGGAGAAGGTATTTGTCGAAGAGCGTCTCGGTCTGACTTCAATGGACAGGCTGTACCAGGTGGTGATTCCCTACCGCTTTGGCAATAACTCTCCGCGCCTGTTTTACATCACAGCCGAACTGAGCTGGCGCTGGGATGCGCTGCTTTCGGCTCGCTTTGCCACCACCGAAGATGATTTGCTGACCGAGTTGTTAGGTCGTAAGCATCCAAAGAGCAGCGAACTGCCATTTTTGCGAGTCGATGTTGAGCTGCACGCCAGTGTGCCACGCGATGGATTTTTTCCGTTTCCTGGCAGCGCCGCATGGCGCGATTGGGCAGCGGAAGTAACGTCGCTGGTTGCGCCGCATTTCCCGATGGTGGCCGATGACCGCCCCAAGCATCCGGCTGTGAGCTCCTGGCTTGAGGAGCCCGAAATCCAGTTGAATTGTTCCCCAGGCGGACAACTTTACCTGCTGGGTGTCAGCCTGGCAGCCGGGCAGTTGATCTGTTTGCCCAGGCAGTGGGATGATCCGGAACAGCGCCGGCGCGATCCGGAGCCAGATGATCAGCTTGATGAGCTTTTCGAGCGGCTGGAAATGGGACTGGATGCCTGGCAAGGCGCCCTCGATGAGTTGTTGACAGCGAGGCGGGAAGGGTAATACACAGAATGACCCCTAAAAAATGGAGATTGATCCCCAAAGGTATGCATGAGCACCTGGAGGTTGTAAATGCGTGGCAGTGATTGGCTTTCCTTCCGGCGGTGCCTGGCGCTTGTGCGACGATTGCTCAAGGGTCCAGCCACGCCGTCCGAGCTGATTCTGTTCGTGCTGGAGACAGAGGGGGAGACCGCTTACCCGGTTTCAAAATCGGCCCGTGAAAAGGCTTTCAAGCGCGACCGTGAAAGTCTGCGCACGCGCCTCGGAGTGGCATATCAATACTCTCCGTCCAAGGCTGTCTATACCCTCATTGACCCAGGTCCGCTTGTTCGAACCGAACTATCAGACTCCAGTCTGCATGCCCTGGCGATCTTGAAACAGACCTTTGATGGTCAAATGGGCGATCATTCCGAAATTCAAAAATTTCTAAATGAATTATCCAGCTCTTTACCTTTGGAAAAACGCCAATACCTGGAAGATCCAACCCTTCCTATTGATTTAGCG
>JAPLGT010000063.1:0-34365 GCA_026390035.1 Chloroflexota bacterium | reverse complement strand
TGAGATCAGTAAGACCTATTCTTCGCCAGCTCATAGAATGAACGGATTCGTTTACCATTCAAATTGGTTGCACAATTTGCTGGTTGCGACCTCCATGTCTGGCTGCAAGCAATGACCACAAAAAACATCAGAACCAGAAAAATTTGAAAGTCTTGGTCATAGCCAGATAGCTAATAAATAACTTTCGTTCAGTCCCGGTTGTCCATAATGCTTGAATGGGCGATAGAATTGTTTCATACCCCCTGAAGGAGCTTGCATGCCTCGTCTTATCCTCGCTGCTGAACGTCTTGTTCTTGCTCGTGCCCTGATCCAGAAAGCACATGAGGTGCCCTTACCTGCAGATGGTGGAAAATATGAATTTTCATATATCGCCCAAGTCAAAGACCTGCTGAGACAGGCACGCGACCTGGTCAAATTTATTCCGCAATCTGCGGGAGCGAGTGCGGAAATTAAGGCAGATGCCTTGCGTGTCATTCGGGAAGCGGACCAGGCCGATCAGGAAATATTACATTAGTTGTTTTCTGATCGGATAATTTTATTGACGGAACAATCGTTGTGAGAATATGCAAACCCTTCGTGAATTTATCACAGGTGCGCCCCTTCCAACCTCAAAGTTGAGCAGCGAACGCTTGAATAAAGTTCGCGCGCTGGCGGCTTTTTCGCCAGACGCACTTTCGTCAATTGCTTATGCCAACCAGGAGATATACCTGGGTTTGGTGGTGGCAGGCAGTGCTGGGTTGGGGTTCGCCTGGCCGGTAGGCTTGACTATCGTTGGTGTGCTCCTCATTGTTGCCATTTCATACTACCAGACCATCCATGCTTATCCGGGTGGAGGTGGTTCTTATATTGTTGCACGCAGCAACCTGGGCACACAAATGGGGTTGATAGCGGCTGCTGCCCTGCTGATCGACTATGTTCTTACTGCGGCTGTCAGCCTAACAGCCGGCATGGATGCCATAGCTTCGGCCTTCCCGTGGTTATGGCAGTATAGGGTTGTGGTTGCATTAATCCTTTTAGCCTTAATTACCTTTTTAAATTTACGTGGCATACGCGAAACTGGCGCGCTTATGTCCATCCCTGTCTACCTATTTTTGTTTACATATCTGCCTATGTTGATTTATGGGGCTATCAGACTATGGATGGATGGGCCTGTTTCGATGGTCCAGGTAGCTCCGCCGGCCAGTGTAAATCTGACACCTTTACTGCTGCTGCATGCTTTTTCTACCGGGTGTACTGCCTTGACTGGAATTGAGGCCATCAGTAATGGCGTGCCAGTTTTCGAATCTCCAGAATCTAAAAATGCTGGTCTGACTCTGATTATCATGGCGATTCTGATGGGTATTCTTTTCTTAGGAAGTATTGGTTTGACTCAATTTCTGGGTGTAATTGCCGGGCCAAACGAGACCATTCTTTCGGCGTTGGCACGGCGTCTATTGGGTACCGGACCGATTTACTTTCTGGTCCAGGTCAGCACTATGCTGATTCTGGCAGTGGCTGCCAATACCAGTTTTGCCGGTTTTCCACGTATTGCCGCCATCCTGGCGAAAGATGGTTTTTTGCCTCGCCAGTTTACCGGGTTGGGAGACCGGTTGGTATTTACCAACGGCATCCTTGCACTGGTAGCTATTACAGCCTTTCTGATCATCGTGTTCCAGGGGGCAACTCATTTGCTGGTTCCGCTTTTTGCGGTTGGGGCTTTTCTGGCTTTTACCCTTTCACAGGCGGGTATGGTTGTACACTGGTGGCGTGAGCGCGGCACAAATTGGGTTTTGAAATTTCTTGCCAATGGACTCGGCGCGCTTGCCACGGGCACGACCCTGTTGGTGGTAGGGCTGAGTAAATTTGTTGAGGGGGCCTGGGTTACCATTTTCATTATCCCCTTGGTTGTGGTTGTTTTGCTTCGCATCCGGGGACATTATCAAAATATCGCCAGTGCGCTAACATTACGCGGTCTTCCTCCTTCGCTGCTGCCATACCCAATCCCAAGGCTTGTTATTCCCATTTCCAGTGTTCATCGTGGAGTGGTTGAAGCGCTGCGTTACGCCCGATCCATTTCCAATGATGTCAGCGCGGTATATGTTGAGATCCATGAAGAAGAAACCATAAAAATTCAGCAGGCCTGGGCTGTTTGGGGCCAGGATGTTCCACTTGTAATTATTCCATCTCCTTACCGTTCGATCGTTGGGCCTTTACTAGAATTTCTGGAGCAAACAGACCGTCAACATAATGATGGACAGCAGGCGACTGTGCTTCTTCCAGAATTTATCCTGGCGCACTGGTGGCAAAATCTGCTCCACAACCAGACAGCCAATCTGCTCAGGTTGGCTATCCTTTATTCCCGCCGCAAACACGGTCATACCCGGGCTATCATCGACATTCCCTTTTCAATACGAGAATAAAACGCGTATGATGACCTGTTGGCAGCCACTTTCTACCTGTGCCTGCCCTGATTTTTCCTCATTCCCATGAAACGATGTAAAATGAAAGTGGATATGCTATTTGAAAAATTTCGATGGAGGTATTGTCATGAACGAACAGGGTCTTCGTAATTTACTGGAACAGCTTCATGCTGAGCTTGAACATACTCAGAGCGTGGATGAAAAAGGTCGCGAATTGTTACGGGATTTGGGGAGTGATATTCGCGAATTGCTAGCGCGCTCAGAGGAAGACCCGACTCGGGCTAACCAATCTTTGTTAGGAAGATTGGAAGAGTCCATCAGTTACCTTGAAGTCACCCATCCAACGTTGACGAATACACTCTCCAAACTTCTCGAGACCCTGAGCAACGCAGGCATCTGACCCGCTAGGGAAAAAACAAAGACTTTCGAGGCAGCCACCCCGAAAGTCTTTGTTTTTATTTTAATATATTCAGTTGCCAAATGCCTCAACTGCATATGCGAAATATGAGATTACAGTGCGGCAGGTGTAAACCGCTGACGGTAATGTAAAAGCAACAACATCAGGGTAAGCTGGGTTAGTGCAGGACCAATTGTCGAAAACTGGTCAAAATAAAACTCCAGTAAATTGGCGATTGTTAGGAATAGCAGCAGCCCAATAAAGGATACCCGCACACCGCGCTTATCGTGGTTTAGGATAAAAAGAAAAGTGCCGAAAAGGAGTACCAGACCACAACCGGCCTGCAATGAGATTGTAGTCTGCAGCCAACGAAGATCTGTACCATCGTTCAGGCGTCCAGCAAGGAGCAATCTCTGTGGTAAAGCGTTCGGTCCGATAGAAGAAAGTACGGCAGCCAGTGATTTAACCAACTCTTGCATCGACCACAGCCCAAGGGTTCCCAAGCCGCCCACTAAAACAGCTTTCAATCGTCGTTTGGTAATCCAGCGTTCATCCATTTCTTTGAATTTCCGAACCGTACGTTCCATCCAGCCAGGCTTGCGCGCGACAAGTGCGATGTGTTCAGAGCGCAGGAAGTGTAGAAGTTCTTGAGCCAGCTGTTTTTGTTCAGGGTATTCGGCTTGAGTGATAATAAACTGTAGCCGGGATTCCAACTGAGATTGCTCCAGCTCATCCAAATCGTGTTCCAAAACTTCTTCCAGCGTATCGAATACCCGGTATAACTCAGAGCGGGCATCAAGTGGTTTTTGGCGGCGCAACCGTAGGTATACCAGTACGACAAGCAGAAAAAAAGCGTAAATAATTGGCGCAGCGGGTGGGTAGAAGTAATCATTCGTGCGTGTAATGAACTTGCCGACTTCATCGATGAACAAGCCAACACCCACACCGCTCAAGATGGCGCCCCACCGGTAGGCCCAGCGGTTGACAAATATTAGCATACCCAGAGATCCAACAAATAATAGCAAACCTCCCCACAAAAGATGTGCAATATGCAGTGTCTTACCGCCCAGTTGCGGATATCCGGTTAACTGTAAGAATAAGCGTACGAGTACCACGGTGATTGCGAAACTCACCAGGGTCAGAAAAACATAAAATGCAGCTCCGTCCCGTTCTACCGGCCGGCGGATGCGATTGATTAAAAAATTCATAAGCCCTCCGCTTGCTTATAAACTGTATGGCAGTGATATAACACCGGTAATGAATTCGTGGAATTCTTCAGATCCCCGCCAACAGAAGTGAATATTTGTAGTATTTTTGGACACTTTTTACGTAAAAACACTATCTGCGGGCAGACCAAGGTGGGTATTGCCACAAGCTGGAAAACTCTGATCCGATAATCAACGTTATCCACGATCCATGTTAATATATATTTACTATATCATAGCCTCAAGTGAGATTTACGCGGATAGATGCGGTCTTGATTATTAGTATCCCGTGGGTGCTTGTATGTCATCGCTTGGCTCATGTTTGATAAAATTTGGCATCATCGAGGAAAATTATGATTACCTGGATCAAACGCTTGGGCCTGGCCCCGCGCGAACTAAAACTATTTGCTTTGGCTTCGTTATCAATGGGGATGGCATACAGCATTTTCGATTCCACCTTTAATAATTTCTTAAATGAGCGCTATGCGCTTAGCGGCTTCCAACGATCGTTCATCGAATTTCCGCGTGAACTCCCGGGTTTTTTAGTTGTATTTGTCTCGGCCTTATTGTGGTTCCTGTGCAGCCGTCGATTGGGAGCCTGGTCGTTGTTGTTGAGTTTTATAGGTGTATTACTGATTGGTTTTTTTGCACCCACCTATGCGATCATGGTATTTTTTCTATTTATCTACAGCCTCGGACAGCACCTGTTTATGCCAATTGCAACTTCCATCGGCATGGAACTGGCTGAACCTGGTAAAACCGGCCAGCGGCTTGGACAGTTGAATGCTATCCGCAACCTGGCAGCCATTGGCGGGAGTTTTCTGGTATTTCTGGGTTTCAAATATCTGGGATTCACATTCCAACATGCCTTTGTCATGGTCGCAATCGGTTTAGGTATTGCTGCCTTTTTGATGTTTGCGATGCAGTCGGATGAAAACCAGCATTCCCGGCTATTCTTGAAACTGCGTCCAGAATACCGCCTTTTTTACCTTCTCAATGTTCTTTCCGGTTCGCGCAAGCAAATCTTCATTACTTTTGCCCCCTGGGTGATTGTAACGGTCTTTAATCAGCCTACCCAAACCCTGGCTACCCTGATGACGATCGGCGGGATTATCGGGATTGTGTTCCAACCTTTCCTCGGGCGAATGATTGACCAGTTGGGCGAGCGTTTTGTGCTGGCTTCTGAGGCGGTATTGTTGGTGGGAGTTTGTTTTGGCTATGGCTTTTCAAAATTTGTGCTCCCAGCTGGTGTGGCTTTTATCGCCGTGTGTGTGTTTTACTTGCTTGACCAAATGCTTTTTTCGGTAGGTATGGCGCGTGCAATGTACATAAAGAAAATCGCCTTGCAGCCCGAAGATGTGCAGCCTGCTCTGGCAGCCGGGGTCACTATCGATCACATTTTCTCCATCCTGGTTGCATTACTTGGCGGACTAATCTGGAATACTTTTGGTTTTCAGTATGTATTTCTCTTGGGGGTGATTATTTCCATCATTAATTTTTTTGTCGCGTTGCAAGTTCGTATCCCCCAACGAGTCTGATCATTCGAATAAGAAAAGCCCCGGCTTCGTAAAGAAGCCGGGGCTTTTTTGGTTACGCTTCTATTTTTCTTCGATTGTGATACTTGTGATTACATCACCGTTGAAATTGGGGTTTTGATCTGGATCGCGGCGGGTTATGGCGCTGACCGCATCCATGCCACTGGTGACCTGCCCGAAGATGGTGTAACCACCATTAAGCTGTTCCGTTGGGCCAAATGTGATAAAGAATTGGCTGCCATTTGTATCCCGTCCAGCGTTGGCCATGGCGACTACTCCGGCTTTGTCAAACTTTAAATCGCTATCCTCGTTGACAAATTCGTATCCTGGGCCACCCATGCCTGTGCCGGTTGGGTCGCCGCCCTGGGCCATGAATCCTTCCAGTACACGGTGGAAGGTCACCCCATTAAAGAAACCATCCTTTGCCAGAAATACAAAGCTGTTGACCGTGATGGGTGCTTTGTCAGGGTATAGCTGCACAATAAACTCCACACCCTTGGCCATTTTGAAGGTTGCGAAGTACTGCTTTTTGACATCAATCGTCATAGGCGGTGCTGCTGGATATTGCTTAGCGCTTACGGCTGGGGCTGCTGCGGATGCCTGGGTGGGTTGGTTGGCAGCGGTCTGTGCGGCATTATTCTTTTGTCCGGATAACATGACCCAGATAATTACCAGTACCCCAACAATTGCGACGGCAATCGCAATTTGTTGAATGGTGCTTAATTTTTGCATATTCTTTTTTATCGGCCTTTTGTTTTTTGCCATTTTTTTCTATCTCCTCGGTACATATTTTACATCGAAAACTTACTGCCGGAGTTTTTCATTCGGGTCAACGGGATTGTCGCGGTCTTGCCCAATGATAGATTAACCTCAGCGCGATGATCAGGGTCAGGATGAGCAGTAAGGTTTGTGAAAATATTGGGCCTGGGTTGTTCGTAGATGTTGGGGTGGCAGTTGCGGCCTGAGGTAAATTGAGCGAATTCGCTGACGCAGAAGTCGAAACCGGCACCGTTGTCGGGCTAGGGTTGGTTACTGAGCGGTTTCCGCTAAACAAAGCAGTCATGGTTAAAGCTCCCGGTCTCGTTTTTGGGGTGGCTTTTTTCGTCAGAGTGATTGTGGGCACTTGAGGAGCGGCAGTTGTTTTTTGTGTAAGTGGCGTTTGCGTCGGAGTAATTGTGTGGGTTGGTACTCGTGTCGAGAATAGGGTTGGGATGCTAACGCTGACGGCTGTGCGGCTGGGGGGGATGGTGTAAGTGGGCGTGATTGTTAGTGTCGGGGCGCGTGTATTTGTCACCGTGGGTGTGCGGCTGGGGGTAGAAGTCTGGGTGATCGTTGGTGTGGTTGTAATCGTCCCTGTCGGGATGATTAGTTTTGGCGGGTTGGTGAAGGTAGGCGCGCGCGTATTTGTTACCGTGGGTGTCCTGCTTGTGGTGGGGGTCTGGGTAATTGTTGGTGTAGCGGACGCAGTGACAGTATCCTGGGGAGTCTTGGATACTGTTGGCGTCAGTGTGCTGGACGGGGTCATTGTGACCGTCGGCGTGCTGGTCACGGTGGGTGTCCGGCTCAGGTAAGGCGAAGGTGTAAAGCGCGGAGTTTTGGTGTCGGTAACAGTTGGCGTTATGGATGGTGTCATTGTGACCGTCGGCGTGCGGGTCACGGTGGGTGTCCGGCTCAGATAAGGCGAAGGTGTAAAGCGCGGAGTTTTGGTGTCGGTAACCGTAGGCGTTGTGGACGGGGTCATGGTGACCGTCGGCGTGCGGGTCACGGTGGGTGTCCGGCTCAGGTAAGGCGAAGGTGTAAAGCGCGGAGTCTTGGTGCTGGTAACTGTTGGCGTACCCGTTGGGGTCCGGCTTGCTATAAATCCGGGCGGCAAAGTATGGGATGCGCTCGGTGATGGTTCGAGTGTTTCTGTTTGGCTGGGCTCGGGCGTTTGCGATGGTAAGGGTGTAAAGGTCGCCGTAGCGGTGATGGTTGGGGTTGGTGGGTAGACAAGTGCGGTAAGCGGTTCTGTAAAACGAACTGTCAGTGCAGCAAGTGCGCTGAAAATGCAGGCAATTCCGATCCAGCGCCAGCCATCTGCGATGCGTTTTTGTCGGATGCGGTAATAAGGGCTTTTGCGTCCAGTCCGAATGCTGTTAAAACCAATCAACAGGGCAATAATGCTTGCCAGCCCTGTTGCGATCAGAACAATTTGTTTGATGACCTGTACTTGCATTAGTGAAGAACGCCTGATTTGCTGTGATGAACTATTCTGGTGAAGACCAGATGAACTTGATGTTTTTCGTTTTCCCAAATCATACTACGAACCCGAAAAATATAAGGCGTTTTTATTGTGAATTATTTTGACAACTGTTCGGTTAATATAAATTATCTGTGCATGGTCTCGTGTTTGCAAATGCAGAATTGCTGCTGATTTCGTCTGGTTTATTCGCTTTTCCGCCAGCTTTTGAATTCATTGTGCCCAGTCTATCCAGCTATTTTGAGCTCTTGTTCAAGGTGATGTCCGTTTTCTTAGCCTTTCTAAAGGGATATTACTACTTTGGGCTAACAACGGCGAATCCAAAGGTTGACAAAACTCAGAAAATGGATACAATACACTTCGCTAAGGCCGAAGTGGCGGAATTGGCAGACGCGCTAGGTTCAGGGCTTAGTTCCTGTAAGGGAGTGAGGGTTCAAGTCCCTCCTTCGGCACCTAAGAAAACCTGTAGAAATATAGGTTTTCTTTTTTTAAGCTAATTCGTTTTTGGGTGCATATTGAAAATGACGACCATGGGGTCGCAGGTGGTAAAATATAAATATGAAAATTGGCCCCCTCGAAATTGACTTCCGTCGTTTGGGCATATTCATTGTCATTGGCCTGGTGCTCTTCATGGTAATGAATTTTAGTGCGCGCCTGGGAGATCTTGCCCATCTCCAAAATATAGCTAAAACAGCGCGCGTTCAAGCTACTGGTGTGATGATTACCCAGGGAGCGCTTCATACCCAGGTTGCGCAGGCTACTTCGCCTGCCGCGGTGGACGGATTTGCTCGTGGTGAAGCGCGCATGGGAAAGCCCGGCGACAAGGTCGTGATTGTCTTGCCAGTCCCCGGCGCAACGCCTGAGCCCACTCCAACACCATCTCCGGTAGTCAATGAGTTGACTCAGTGGGAAATTTGGAAGTTCTTCCTTTTTGGAAAGTAATCCTTTGATTCAGGCGAGACTTCCGCTTTTTCCTTCCAGTACCCAGGTTGTTCAGGATCACCTGACAATTGGCGGCTGTGATGTTCAGTCCCTGGCTGACCAGTATGGTACTCCGCTCTATATCTATGACCGAGCTGAAATGGATTCAGCTGCGGATTTATACCGCGGTTTTTTGAACGCATTCTGGCCTGAGCGTTGGTCTATCACCTACGCTGGTAAAGCGTTTCTGTGCTCTGCCATTGCTCAATGGTCCCAGTCTCAAGGATTTTGTGTTGATTGTACCGGCGCGGGGGAAATCGGTATTGCCGTGCAAGCTGGTCTATCCAAAAACCATATTCTTGTACATGGTGTCAACAAGAGTATGGAAGATTTGCAAGCCGCGCAAAAGTATGCAGGCACGATCGTGGTGGATAACCTTTCTGAATTGGGTCGTTTGCTCGAATTGGCCAAACTTCAAAGTATTCCAGATCTCTGGCTCCGTTTTCAACCTGGTTCATCTGTCGACACACATGCCTATACTCAAACCGGGCATTCTGGCAGTAAGTTTGGCATGAGCGGTGAACAGGTTCTGGAAGCGGTTGAAATCTGTCGCCACAACGAGCTCCCGTTGCGTGGGCTACACTTCCACCAGGGTTCTCAGTTCCGCGATCCAGAGCCCTTAGGTGATGGTCTTGACCGGGTTCTTGACTTGGTCCAGAAGATCGGTTTTAAAGACCCGTGGCATCTTTCTCCAGGTGGTGGTTGGGGTGTATCCTATCATGAAGGCGATCTGCCCCACCCTCCAATCGAAATGTACGTGCGTTTTATTACCGCAAATCTTTTGGAAGGCTGTCAGAAACGTGGGCTTTCACTCCCACACCTGCACCTGGAACCAGGTCGCAGTCTGGTGGCCAGAGCCGGGGTTGCGGTATATCGTGTCGGGACGGTGAAGCAAACCTCGGGTAAAACCTGGCTATTAATTGATGGCGGCATGGCTGACAACCCACGCCATGCCCTTTATGGTGCCAGGTATTCTTGCTTGACAGTAAATAAGCCTTTCGCAGATCCAGCGAGCCTTGTTTCAATTGCTGGGCCTTATTGCGAAAGTGGAGATGTGCTCATCGAGCAGATACCGCTGCGCGATGTTTCGGAAGATGAATTAATTGCCATCCCGGTTAGCGGGGCTTATCATATGAGCATGTCCAGCAATTACAATGGCGCACGTCGACCGGCGGTTTTGCTGATTGAAAATGGCAAGCCTCGTCTTATCCAGGCACGTGAAACACCAGCAGACCTGTTCCGGCGTGATTTATTACCTGATGACTGATGTACTACCTGGTTACCTTCAAAATCCGCTGTCATCTGCAGCGGATTTTTCTTATGAAACACTAACTTGACAACCGCTAATTCGTAACTATAATGGTTACAAATGAATTTAAATCAACAGTTTGCAGTTTCGTGCCACATACTTGCCGTTCTAGCTGCATATCCAGAGACGGCCATAACTTCTGAGACCATTGCACAGAGTGTAAACACGAATCCAGTTGTTATTCGGCGAATTATGTCGCATTTACGTCAGCATGGATTGGTTGATTCCCGCTCCGGAAAAAACGGTGGCTGGCGCCTGATGCGTTCTGCAGATGAGCTCAGCCTGCGAGAGGTTTATTATGCCGTCAGCCACGAGTCTGTGCTGGCTATGCACCAACACCCTAATCTGAATTGCCCGATCGGTCGCAATATTCAGAATACGCTTGGCAAAGTGTTTAGTGATGCCCAGGATGCCCTGGAGTTGGCATTGGATAAGGTTAGTATAGCAAATGTACTGGAGAATACCCTGCAAGGCAAACTATGATGATGCTTATCGAAATGGAGAATTATGTCTGAAAGAATGCCCGTGTTATTTGTAGGTCATGGCAGCCCAATGAATGCCATTGAAGAAAACGAGTTTGCGCAAGCCTGGACAGAAATAGGAAGGCAGCTTCCCAGGCCGAAAGCTATTCTAGCGGTTTCCGCCCATTGGGAAACCATGGGTACAAAAGTTACTGCCATGGAAAATCCGCGCACAATTTATGATTTCTACGGTTTTCCTAAAGAGCTATATGAAGTTGCGTATCCTGCGCCAGGCTCACCCGACCTGGTTCAGACTGTCAGAAAAGTCATTAAGCAAACAGAAATCCAGCCGGATATGACCTGGGGTCTGGATCATGGCACCTGGTCTGTTCTGAAGCGTTTGTTTCCACTGGCTGATGTACCTGTTGTGCAAATCTCTCTTGATCGCTCCAAGAGCCCGCTGCAGCATTATCAGCTTGGGCAGCAGTTGAAGGAACTGCGTGAAGAAGGTGTATTGATTGTTAGTTCTGGTAACATTGTTCACAATTTGCGAATGGTTGTTTGGGACGATAAGCTCAAGTTTGATTGGGCTGAGGCGTTTGACACAAATATTAAGCAGTGGATCCTGGCCAATGACCATGAGCCGATGATTAAGTATGAAAAGCAAGGCCGTGCTGCTGAATTGGCCATCAATAGTGCGGAGCATTATCTACCGCTGCTTTATACCCTGGGGCTTAAGGAAGATGGCGAATCGGTCAGCTTTTTTGCTGATAAGGTGACCATGGGTGCCATTTCGATGCGTTCTGTCAGGTTTGGTTAGAAAGTCAATATATGAATGAATTGGAGCGTTTTCGCGCAGAAAAAGATGAGTTTTTTCGGTCTGGCAATCAATCGCCCTTGACCGCGGAGCAGCAAGGCAATTTTAAAGGGTTGACGTACTACCCCGAGAATCTTTCTTTGCGCCTTGAACTGGTGCTGGAGCGCTTTGACACCCCGGTACAAATTGTTCTGGCAACATCCACTGGTGCTGAGCGTGAGTATACTCAAATAGGGCAGATCCGATTTGAGCTGGCTGATCAGGAGGCTGTTTTGCAGGTATACGAGGATGATTACGGTTTTTTCCTGCCTTTTTCGGATGCCACTGCGCCAGCAGAAACCTATGGATCGGGGCGTTATCTCGAACCGCATGAACTTCGCTCAGATGTTCTTTATGTGGATTTTAATCTTGCCTATAATCCATACTGCGCATATAACGAACGCTGGTCTTGCCCGCTTCCTCCTGTCGCCAATCGGTTAAATATCAGGATCGATGCTGGTGAGAAGAAATTCCACGATTAAAAAGTTGCTTCGCATTTGTCCTTACTTGAATTGAATACCTTAATCATAGGCAGACCATGAAACCTTTCGTATTTATCAACGTCGCTGTGACAGCTGACGGCAAAATGGATACTTTTGAGCGTAAAGGTGCCGGGATTTCGTCTGCTACGGATAAAGCGCGGGTATTGCGTTTGCGTGCAGAGTCAGATGCTGTCATGGTTGGTGGACATACGCTGCTTGACGAAGATCCTAAACTTACGGTGAAAACAGCTCAGCTGCGAGAAGAACGCATAGTCAGAGGGATGACAGAAAACCCCATTAAGGTGGGCGTCGTTACTCAGGCAAACCTTAAAGTTGATGGGGACTTTATGACATCCGGCCCCGCGCGTAGGATCATCTTTACGACGTCCCAAACATCAGCAGAACAGATCAGCGTTTTATCAGAGCATGGCGCAGAAGTCTATGTTCTGGGCGAAAAACGAGTAAACTTAAATTTGGCTCTTGAAACTCTCTATTCGTTGGGAGTACGCCACCTGATGGTTGAAGGTGGAGGTAGCTTAAATTTCGAGCTGCTTCGCAAAGGTCTTGTGGATGAACTATATGTTTATCTGGCACCCAAAATATTTGGCGGACAAACCACGCCCACCCTGGCAGCTGGTAAAGGCCTGCCGGAATCTGCTGCTTTGCACTTGAAGCTGATGGATGCCCAGGTTCTGGATGATGACGGTGGCGTCCTCATTCGTTATAATTTAATGCTTTAAAAATTGGAAAGGAAATACTATGACAATTGATCATATGCATCTGCCCATTGAGCAGTTATTGGATGAAAACCGCGCGCACGAATGTGATGGCTGTGGCGATGACCATGTTTGTGTTAAGATCGCCTCGATTGCCGAACTGCCGACACGTTTTGGCGATTTTCATATTGTGGCTTTTTATAATAATCAGGACGGTAAAGAACACGCGGCCATCGTTAAGGGTGACGTGACTGACAGCGAAGATGTGGTTGTGCGCATGCACTCAGAATGCCTCACCGGCGATGCCTTTGGTTCGCTGCGTTGCGATTGCCGTGATCAACTTGAGTCAGCCTTGACCGCTATTGGAAAAATGGAAAAAGGGATTGTGATTTATCTGCGACAGGAAGGGCGTGGAATTGGCCTGACCAATAAAATCCGCGCTTATGGTCTGCAGGATTATGGTATGGATACAGTTGAGGCTAACCTGGCGCTTGGTTTCCGAGATGATGAGCGTGATTATGCTGTTGCGGCGCACATGCTGCAATCTCTTAAGGTCAGGTCTATTCGTTTGATGACCAACAATCCCAAGAAGATCAATGACCTTACCAAGTATGGTGTGCAGGTCAAAGGTCGTATCCCGCACGTATTGCCAACCAATCCTTACAACGAGTTTTATCTGCGTACTAAAGCCGAGAAATCCGGCCATATGATCGACTTGAAGGATTTCAAGGGTAAGACACATCTTCAGGAGCAGATTGATCGCCCGGTGGTCAAGGGCATGAGCGAGGAGCAGGTTAAGTCACTTCATGAATAATCCCGTCGTTGTTATTTCTGGTGCAACTGGGGCAGCTGCAGTCAATGCTGCCAGGGCTTTTGCCGGTCAAGGAGCTGCTCTCGCATTGCTCAGTACGAACCAGGCCAAGCTTGATGCGCTTGCGATTGATTTGAATCTGCCATCTGCGCGACTGCTTACGCAGGCTGTCGATTTGCGCAGTCCAGATGATGTTCGCGCGGCGGCAGTTGCTGTCGATTCGAAGTTTGGCCGCGCAGATATCTTGCTCCATCTTGTTGGAGGCTGGACAGGCGGTAAAACTTTGGCAGATACACCTGCCCAGGATCTTGAAACGATGATTACTCAGCACGTTTGGACGAGCTTCCATCTGGTGCAGGCTTTCACGCCTGGTATGGTTCGTAATGGTTGGGGTCGGGTAATTGTTGTATCTTCGCCTTTGGCCACTGATCCACAAATTGGAATGGGCGCTTATGCAATTGGGAAAGCGGCTGAAGAAACATTGCTGCTCACCCTGGCTCAGGAGGTCAAAGAAAGTGGCGTGACTGCCAACTTGATCCAGGTTCGTTCGATCGATACAACCGGCAAGGGTAAAGGCACCTCGCCTGACGAAATTTCTGCTGCCATGCTCTATTTGTGCAGCGACCTGGCTGCCAGGGTTAATGGTGCCAGAATCCCGTTGTACTGATGTATGATTTGTGCTTCATGCCCCCGTTTGGGGGCTTTTTAATTTATCATTCGCTTACCTGGTAAATGCCATCATGTTAAAAACGTTTAATACGCTACGCTATTCCACATCCACTCGTACCAGTCTGCTTATTTGGGTGCTGACCATGCTTTCGCTGCCAATCCTGGGCTGGATTATGGGCGAGGATTACCTGGTGCGCGGAATGTCTATTGGCGTTTTGGCTCAGGGTTCCGCCGTGTTGGTTATTCTCTATAATGCCTGGGGTTGGCGGCGTACAGTCTCGGTTTTCATCATTGTTGCTGGCCTGTCGTATTTTGCTGAATTACTGGGAGTCAGTACTGGTTGGTTATTTGGCAAGTATCATTACACTGCAATTCTCCAACCTCAGCTCGCTGGTATTCCGGTGATAATCCCATTGGCCTGGATGATGATGCTACCCCCAGCCTGGGCGGTTGCACAGCTCATAACCCGCAAATCGGGGCGGGCCATTAGTTTCCTGGTTGTTTCAGCGCTGGCCTTTACCGCCTGGGATCTGTTTCTCGACCCGCAAATGGTCGCCTGGAATTTTTGGCGTTGGGAAATTCCGGGCCAATACTTTGGTATTCCCTGGAGTAATTATCTGGGGTGGATGGTGATTTCTGGGCTTATTAGTTTAATCGTAAATCCGCGTGAGCTTCCTGCGGGTGCGCTGTCCCTTGTTTACGTGCTTACCTGGCTATTGCAGACTATTGGCCAGGGTATTTTTTGGCAGCAGCCTGGGCCGGCGTTTTTTGGATTTATTGTTTCGGGAATTTTTGTTGTTCTGGCATTTTCGGGGAGTAAAAATGAGAAACCAGCTGTCCAATAGCTTTTTATTGGTTATTTTATAAATATAAAAATTTTCTACCAGGAGGCAGGCATGGCAAAAAAGAAATATAGTATTAATTGGGAGAATGGCGAAGCTGTATCTTATGAGATTAATGGTGTTGTTTACACCAGCCTCGACCAGATCCCGAACGTTAATCACAGGCGAAAAATAATGGTGATCCTGGCTGCTGCTGATGCGGCAGATTTGGATGAAGAGCCTGCGAAAGTTTCATCCAAATCGTTTTTTACCATGGAGAACATGGTTCTCGGTGGGTTTTCTGTCTTTGCCGCGGTGATGTTATTGATTTCCTTTATTTCATCTGGCAGCGCCATCTCAACCATCATGAAGCAGAAAAGCGCACCTGGGCAAGTCGTAGATATGGTAGTACGCCGCGAGTATGAAAATGTACAAGATCGAATTGTTCGCGAATATTATTTTCCAGTGGTGAACTATACCGCAGACGATGGCCGTCACCGGACAGTCCAGATGAGTGTGGGCAGCGATTCACCGGAATACGAAAAAGGAGATGCTGTTACAGTGCTTTATGACCCTCAGCATCCTCTTGACGCTAGAATTAAATCTTTTGGAAGCTCAGCACTGTTGTGGATATTACCGGTCATCACGGGAATTTTAGGAATTTCGTTCCTTGTCGCAGTCCTGGCTGTTCAACGTGTCATGTCTTCTGAGTGAGATGTTTATTTGGTGGCGATTTCTTTAGCTGGTCTTGCAAGCCATCTGGCAGCTGCTGAATTGTCCCAGTCTCACAGTTTATCAGTTTCCAATCTAGAATGCATTCAGCCACGACCGAACCGTCTGCACGGGTGATCCCCACGTAGCGGGAGCCACCGTCTTGTTGTAGATGCAGTGAATGAGTTGAAATGATCAGATTTTCGCCCCAGACGGCTGGTGACAGGTATTGAATATGAATTCTCTGCGTGCTGATTGACAGCTTTTGCATCGACAGCCGGAGTGGGTCCCAACCGTGAGCTGACAGTTCCTGTGCGGCAGCCTCCTCAGCATAGCTGGTGTAGACAGCATTGTTAACATGCTCAAATGCATCCAGGTCCTGCCATTCCACCAGCCTCTGGCTGACATATGCTGATTTGGCTGGCGCGATTTTAGGGAAGCGTTCAAATGGAAATATGCGTGGTTCATCCAGTCTGAAGTTATCAATGATGTCTTCGGGTGGGTTCGTTGGTCGCCCAGTCAGGCGATCCATGCAGACGATATGTTGTGTCCCCTGTGCGATGATCCTGTCACTGTTTTTTAGCTTTATCTCAAAGCAACGCGTGCCACGCACGCGTTGCCAGTTCACCATCCAGATGGTGAACTCAAATACGTCATTATGAACCATCGGGTGGATTAGATGGATCTCGGTTTCGCGGATGAGCCAGAAAAGCCCCAGTACTCCATCATTCTTTGCTCCCAATCCCAGCGCATCGCCCCAATCATAGGCTGTTTCCACCAGGTAGCGCAGGTAACTTCCTGGGCTAACCTGCCCGCTTGCATCCAGTTCTGACCAGCGCACGCGAAATGTGCGTGTAAAAATTTTAGCCATTTCAATTTCTCCTGAGTCGCTGCCCGCTTTTCAATAAAAGTATGGCGATATTTCAGCGTACGCCTGGCCGATAAGAGAAAACAGGCCAGGGTTACCCCAGCCTATTCGGTCCAGTTTTTTTGCGCAGTCGTTCGATCTTTACCTGTAAATAGGTCGAAAAATAGCCTTCATAGCGTGCCCATAAATCCGGGCGTTTCCAATCGTTGCCTGTGACTCTACCCCGGCAAGTGTTTGTGCCGCAGGCACACTCAAATTCATCGAAAGAACTGCTATCGGCCATTGCGTAATCGAATGTAATTTCTTCATTTGCTGCGATATCGCGCATCGCCACTAATGATATCTGTCCACAAACGCCAGCGTTTGGATTGCATGAATGGTTGATATAGTCGGCGGGTTCTTCCATGCCCATTGGCGCCAGGTAGAGTTCATCGTAAATTTGGATGGTGTGTCCCTGTTCCTCACGCGGCAGGGCCAGCACTTGTTCAAGCGTCACCACCTGTCCACCCCAGACCGCCAGGACCTCATCTTTTTTTATAGGCTTGCGTGCATAGACGGCATTCCCGCCTTTTTCGGGAGCAGCCCGAACTTCTAATTTTTGAGTAATATAACCGGTTGTCATTCATCTCCGTCAAGTGTTAACAAACGTCCGTTTTTTTTCAGCCAATCCCTGCTGGACTTGTAGGTGGGCATCAAGCGTGCCACCTCGTTCCAGAATATATTTGAATGGTTTTTAATTTTTAAGTGAGCCAGCTCGTGGATCACAACATAATCCACTACTCCAAGGGGTGCCATGACCAGGCGCCAGGTAAAGCTTAATGTACCACGTGAGCTGCACGAACCCCAGCGGGTGCGCGCAGATGTAATCCGGATTTTCTCATAATGAAAGCCATGTATTGCGGAGTAATAAATAACCCGTTCGCTTAACACTTTTACGGCCTGAGCTTTATACCACTTTTCGAAGATTGCGAGCGCCTTGGGCTGGGCTTGTCTGGAAAGCAGAAAACCATCCTGGAATGTCAATGCTGTGCGCTCGTCTACCACGCGCAGAGGGACCTGTTTGCCTAGCAATAAAAATTTTTCCCCGTCAATAAACTTCCGCGCTGGCACATTCACGTGCTGGAGTGCAAGGGCTTTCTTTTCGTTAATCCAGGCACTCTTGCTCTCAACAAATGCATGGATGAGTCGTTCAGGTGCTTTTAGAGGCGCACGCACAATCACCTTCCCGTCCTTTTGGACGAGAATGGCGATTGTTTTTCTGCGGGAACGAATGATTTGGTCAATACTTGCGGGCATGCGCGCAAGTATATCAAAAAAGCAGGTTCAATCTTGGTCCATCATCCAGACGTATAAATTCTTTGGTCCGTGAACACCCAGGGTAACGGTCAATTCGATATCCGCGGTACGGCTTGGTCCGGTCACAAAGACCAAATAATGACTATCCCTGGCTTCGGCGAAGACCTGGTGCAGATCGGCACGCAGCATTGCCGGACTT
This sequence comes from Chloroflexota bacterium, assembly GCA_026390035.1. Lineage (GTDB taxonomy): Bacteria > Chloroflexota > Anaerolineae > Anaerolineales > Villigracilaceae > UBA5195. The sequence goes on along the minus strand of JAPLGT010000063.1, from coordinate 16,410 downwards.
ACAATCGCCAGATGGATGCGCGGTAAGAGTGAGACACCGCGCGGTTTTTCATTTGATGATCTGAGCACGAGTGTTCCGGTTTCAGGTAGCAGATAATCGGCTTCGGTCACGCCCAGGTCACAGAGTGCCATCTTGTGTTTGTCCGCGTTTGGGCTGATAAGCTCCACCCCCAGATCACGCAGGTGTCCGCAAATCCCCAGTTTATTCAGCCCGGGGCTGTCCCAAACCGTTGCTTTGCGAATGCCTTGCTCTTTTGTGATGGTTTTCAAGGCATCTATAACTGTCTTTGCGTCTAGCTTCTGCGCACTGCCAGAGAGTTTTTTTACTTCATCCAGGAATTGTTCAATCTCAGAGTCAATGGATCCTGGTTGGCGTGCCGGATAGATCCCAGGACGCATGCTGTCAGGACTTTCAGCGTTGTGAGCGTTACGTGCCAGTGAACTGCGCACGCTATCGATAACAGGGTTGCTCATTTTGGAGTCTCCTTCGCTTTGACCCTGCGTATCTGCCACCATTGCCTAAAGTGGGCGTTAAATGACGGCAGAGGTCTTGCACTTGTCCACCGGCTGAGCGGGTAGGGTGCGGAAGGGATCCAACTGTCTCGTGTGAATATGCTCATAAAAATTGGCAGGAGCCTGGTTCCAAAACGATAGATCCAATTCCAACCAAGGGCAAGCGAGGCCAGTGCCGCGATTGTACGGATTGGTCCAGGCATGTTTGCCGGTGAAACATCGTCACCCTGGGCCACCCGGCGGCGCAGGTGGCGTAAGATACTTGGAATGGGGATTTTCACCGGGCAAACATCCGCACAGGCACCGCACAATGTGGATGCATAGGGTAGTTCCCGGGCGGCCTGGGTGCCCAGCATTTGCGGCGCAAAGATCGCGCCGATTGGACCGGAGATAAACCATCCATATGCAAAACCGCCCACGTTTTTATAAACCGGGCATACATTGGCGCAGGCGCCACAGCGAATACACTTGAAGACTTCGCGCCCTACCGTATCTTTCAATACCTCTGAACGACCGTTGTCCAACAGAACAAGGTGAAATTCTTTGGGGCCAAACTCACCCGGGCTGCGGCGTGGCCCGGTGATGAACTGTGTGTAAGTGGATAGCTTCTGCCCGGTAGCTGAGCGCGCCAGTAGTTTTAAGAAAACTGTTAATGAGTCCCAGTCAGGGATGACTTTATCGATACCGACTACAGCCACATGTAGGTCCGGCATGGTGCTGCACATACGGCCATTGCCTTCATTTGTGACCATTACCAGCGTGCCTGTTTCTGCTACCAGGAAGTTTGCACCTGAGATGCCCATACCGGCATTTAGAAATTTGTCGCGGAGAATTTCGCGGGCAATCTTAGTCAGCTCGATTGGGTCGGGTGGTGCATCGATACCAAGTTTCTCGCTGAATAGAGTTGCGATTTCTTCTTTCTTGAGATGCACTGCCGGGACGATGATGTGCGAAGGACCGGTGCCCGCCAGCTGGATGATGTATTCGCCCAGGTCAGTTTCGAGCGCTTCTATTCCTGCCTCTTCCAGTGCGTGGTTCAACTCGATCTCTTCGGTTGCCATCGATTTGGATTTGACCGCCAGCTTGACGTTGTGTTCCTTGGCGATTTCCAGCACGATCTGGCGTGCATCATTAGCCGTAGATGCCCAATGTACGACGCCACCAGCAGCTTGGACAGCTGTTTCGAGCTGAGTGAGATATATATCAAGGTTTTCGATGGTGTGTAAGCGAATATCCGACCCGATCTGCCTCAACTGCTCCCACTGCGGAAGTTCAGCTACTCTGGCGGCTCGTCCACCTACAAAACGGCTGGTCGCTTGCTGCACTGCCGCCGGTATGCTCTGAGGGACATGCTCACTGTATTCTTCAAAGCCTATGTAAGCATGTTGTTCGCTGCTCATAGCACCTCCTCTTTCGCCGCCAGCAGATCGATGATGTGCATGGCGCGGATCTTGGACCCAGCTTTATGCAGCCCGCCGGCAATGTTCATCAGGCAGCCCGGTTCACACATCACGACAGTATCCGCCTGGCTGGCAATGATATTGTTAACCTTGTTTTCCATCATGGAACGACTGACTGCCGGATAGGTTACGGTAAATGCACCACCAAATCCACAGCAGGTCTCCTCTTCGTTCAGTGGGACGAACTGCAGGCCTTTGACTGCGTTTAGCAGGGTCTTGGCTTCGGTTTTTAGACCCAGCTCGCGTAGATAATGGCAGGAGGCATGATAGGTTACTTTGTGAGGGTAAACAGCGCCGAGGTCTGTGACTTTCAGCACGTTGACCAGGTATTCAGTGAATTCGTACGTCCGCGCGGCGATCTCGCTGGCGATTTCATGTTCTCGTGTCCCGGCAAGAAATAGCCCCGGGTAGTGGTGTTTGATCATGCTGACGCAGGAGCCGGATGGCCCCACAATGGGCGCATCACTCTTGCTGAATGTGCGCATAAAGTTTAAAGCCACAGCACGTGTTTTATCTTCGAACCCATTGTTAAACAGAGGTTGTCCGCAACAGGTTTGTTCGGGTGGAAAAATCAGCTCCACCCCCAGGTTTTCCAGCATACGCGTCATATTCTGAAGCGTGGCGGTGTAGAACTGATCACCGAGACAGGTAATGAAAAGTTGAGCTTTTGGCATGGTTTGGTTCCATGTAGCAGGGGCGACGCAGCGCGTCGCCCCTGGCTCTAGTGCGCTTAAAATTTACTGTATGAATCGCTCATTCCGCGATATTCAATGAATGGCTCATTGATTTGTTTTGTGAAGAGCATAATCTGACAGGCTTCCTCCAGTGTGGATGACCAGAAAAAGGCTTCATCAAGGGTCTGGCCAGTGGCAAAACTGCCATGCCCGCGTAGCAAGATGATTTTATAATTTTGCAGCGCTGTGGCAACTTTGCTTGCCATTTGGGGTGTGCCAGAAGCGAACTCTTCTGTGACAATCGGGATTTTTTTGAGCAGGTAGGAAGCCTCATTGTCGATTGGCACAATTTCATCACGGGAAAGTGAAAAGGCGACAGCTGTGCGTGGATGGCAGTGGCAGATTGCCAGTGCAGGTGTGTTCAAGTACACAGCCCGGTGAACGAGCAATTCTGTGGAGGCAAGTGTCACCCCGCTGTCGTTTTTATCCAATCGCGTCTCAATCAAATCATGTTGTTTGAGATTGCCTAGCATTGCGCCCCGGCGTTTGATAATAACCCGGTCGCCCAAGCGGATACTTAAATTTCCACCGTGTGACGAAATCATATTGGCAGTGTATAGGTCGCGGCCAATCTCGCGGAACATTTCATAAATTCGTGGGTCAACCATAAATTTTCTCCAAAGACCTGGCCGCCGCCCTTGCGGGAACGGGGCATAGGTTTTATAAAGTCGCCAGGCCTAAATCAGCCAGTTTCTTCGGCATTGGGACGCCGTTTTGATCCCATCCGCGACTGCGATAATATTCTTTCAACATCGGTTCTAGCTGTGAAACCCAACCCTTTGATGGGCCGTCAGTCGGGGCTTCAGTCAGTAATCGGGCAGGCAGAGTATCTTCCTTGCTAGTAAATCCTTCGCGCAGGTTATAGAGCCTCTCCAGATTCCAGACACGCTCTCCGGTTTTTATCAAATCATTGGTGGCATACTGGATGCCCGTTACGGCGCCCAAAACACGCGCGAAGTACTCATCTGCCACGCCCATGTTCGTGAATTTGCATATCACCAGAGAGTCAATCGCGGCATTGGAATTTTGATTGAGGATCACGAAGCTGCTCTTGCCTTGCACCTGGAAGCGATCGATCAGTTTTGGCAGGCCCAACACTTCCAGCCCGATCATATTTCCGCGCATGTGGCATCCGCCGCGGTTGGATGTGGCATACAGTAAACCCTGCCCCTGCAATCCACGCGGGTCGTAGGCGGGCATTTCCATGCCCTTGGCTGACATAGAAAGCTCAGGGTGCCCAAACTTGGTGGCCATGCGGAGTGAACCTTCGGTCATCTCTGCACCCAGGTCACGGCGGTAGGCCATGTCTTCCACGCAGCGCGCCAGCTGGTCGGCGCGACCAAAGCGCAAGTCAGAGTCGATATAACCTTTTTCGCTCATCTCCATTGCGCAGGCAATGGTTGAACCGGCCGAGATGGTATCCAGCCCCAGGTCGTTGCACAGCGAATTGGCTTCGATAATCGCGGCCAGGTCATTAATGCCGCACTGTGCGCCAAATGCCCAGGTGGTCTCAAATTCAGGGCCTTCGGCCTCCACCTTTTCGGTCTTGCTGACCCGCGTACAGCCAATTGGACAGGCCCAGCAAGATGCATTCTTGACCAGGTATTTTTCGGTCAGGGTTTCGCCCGAGATCTCCTCGGCGCCTTCGAATTGGGTCTGCTGGTGGTTACGGGTTGAGAGCGCGCCGATGTTGTTCATGATGTTCATCAGCACCACCGTTCCAAATTCTGGCAGTGCCTGGCTGGTCAGCGGGCTGGCTGCCAACAATTTGCGTGTTTCATACAGCATGAACTTAAAGCGTTCTTTATCATCAATTTCTGTTCGGGTAGTGCCTTCAACTACAATTGCTTTTAAGTTTTTCGAGCCCATTACTGCACCCGGGCCACCGCGCGCCATTGCTCGCTCACGGTCGTTCATAATTGCGGCTATTCGGCTCAGGTTTTCGCCTGCCGGGCCGATGCAGAGCACATTGCGCTTATTATTATCCTGGCCCAACTTTTCAGTCAGAGCAAATACGCGCATTCCCCACAAATCACTGGCATCATGAAAAGCTATTTCGCTGTTCTTGATCTCAAGCCAGACTGGTTTTTGCGCCTTTCCTCGGATAATTAAGGCATCATAACCGGTTTTTTTGAACTGCATACCCCAAAACCCGCCCGAGTTCGCATCCAAGATAGTGCCCGTCAGTGGGCTCTTTGTGGTTACAGAAAAACGGTTGCTGGTCTGGTAACCGGTAGCGGTCAAGGGCCCATTTGTAAAGATCAGCACGTTTTCGGGCGCCAGCGGATCAACTTCTGGTCCGACCAAATCCCATAACAGCCGGGCGCCTAGTCCGCGCCCACCAATAAACAACCTGGCCATTTCCATGTCCAGTGGGTATGTTTTATGGGTCTGCGTTGTCAGGTCAATCTCTAAAACTTTTCCATTCCATCCATTCATATTGTCTCCTAAATGACGCAAATATTTTATTTGCGTTACCCACCTGTGATAGGTGGAAATACTGCAATTTCATCTTGTTCGTTCACCGGTGCGTCCAGGTCAGCTGTTGGATGCCCATTGATGGTGACGATTATATAGGGACGGATTTGTCCGTTTTCGTGCAGGTGATTCGCCAGGGCAGGGACCTGGGTAATCAGTTCAGATATGATTGTTCTGACACTTCTCGCTGTCAGAAAGACTTCTTTGGTACCTGCTATTTTACGCAGGTTTGCGAACAATTTTACAGATGTCATTTTTATTCCGCTATAAGTGAACCTGCCGGGTTTCAGCGGGCTCGACCAGGCTTGATTGTGTATTAATAGTGGCAGCTTTCACCGTTGTGATAATTCTTTTTTCTCATAATCTTTGATCAGTTTCATAAAGTCCATCCCAACCGGGACCTCTTTCTGCTGGCAGTATTGATCCCAGACAGCCCCGGCTGGCATAGCTTTTAGCTCTTCCATCAATGCCAGGCGACTTGAGAAATCTTCTTCAATCTCCAGCTTTTTGAGAGTATCCAATGGTTCAAGCAGTGCCATTAACAAAGCCTTCTGGGTGTTGCGAGCCCCAATTGTCCAGGCTGCGATGCGGTTGATACTCGCGTCGAAATAATCCAACCCAATGTGAATGCGCTCCAGGGCATTGTTGCGCACGATTTCCTGGGTTATAGCCTGCAGGTCGTCATTGAAAGTTACTACATGGTCGCTATCCCAGCGCACACCTCGGCTGACATGTAGCAGTATTTCGTCAAGGTATAGCAGCATAGTTGAGATTTTATCGGCGATGGTTTCGGTGGGGTGGAAATGACCAGAATCCAGGGTCAGCAGCAACTTACGGCTGACGGCATACGCTGCATAGAACTCCATTGATCCAACTACGTAACTTTCCGATCCAATTCCAAATAGCTTTGGTTCGACCGCATCAAGGTTATGTTGTGGGTTGATTTTTTCAGCCAGAATTGCATCCAGCGATTTCATTAACAGTTCGCGAGGAGCCTGGCGGTCAGCCGGAGAATCTTTATAGCCGTCAGGGATCCAAATATTTGTTACTGCCGGGGTGCCCAACTCCTTACCGAAATATTCACCGATTTTCCGGCTGGCGATGCAGTGATCGACCCAGAACTGGCGGATAGCAGGGTCGCGATGTGCCAGTGTAAAGCCATCTTTGGCAAGCGGGTGCGAGAATAAGGTCGGGTTGAAGTCGACACCATGTCTGCCAGCACTGGCCCAATCTTTCCATGCCGCGAAGTGGTGTGGCTCAATCGCATTGCGTTCCACTGGTTTATCAGATTCGAGATAGATTGCGTGCAGGTTTAGGCGGTGATGACCTGGCAATAAACGATAAACCAGGTCGAGATCACGGCGCAATTCATCAGCATTGCGAGCCTTGCCGGGGTAGTTTCCGGTCGCTGCAATACCGCCGGTTAATTCACCGCCGGGGTTTTCAAAGCCACCGACGTCGTCACCTTGCCAGCAATGCAACGAGATGGCAACCTTGTCAAGGCGGGCAATGGCACGGTCTATATCCACACCCAGGCTGGCGTAGCGTTCTTTTGCCAGGATATAAGCAGATTGGATTTGGTTTTCGGTAGGCATGAAGAAGGTCCTCCTGATATTGCTATTTTGGTGCGGATAACCAGTCGTTTATCCTGATGTTTTATCAGGATTCCGCGGGCTTGACGTTAGAAAATATTTTGCTTTATACTAAATGTTTTGCAGATGTCCAGGATTTCTTTCGTGCTCAAGCCTTCGCCAATCTCGCCAGTTGCCAGGTTGAGATATTCGTATTTTGCAGCCGTTTCTGCATATTCCACACGGTCGGCGGCACGTTTGATAGAAATATCAGAACGCGCCATCAAGCCATGTTTGGACCAGACCACAACACGATGCGATTGGAGTGCCTTGATATTCCCGGCCATTAATTCTGTCGAACTCGGTACCTCGAATGGGATCAGTCCAATCCCTTCAGGCAGGTTGATGATGGTTTCTGGCTGCCAGCGCAGCAGATGGGTATTAAGATACTGTTCGTTTTGATAGCGTGGGATATGGCTCAGGTATGTGATGTGCAGTGGTTGGGCATGGATGATGGCATGAAAATTTGTTCCGCTTGTCATCATCTGATCATAGTGCACCGCTAGATGTGAGTTAAATTCACTCGTGACGCGTTCGAAACGACGCTGGTAGGATGTATAAAGTTTGCCGGTTTGCCCGCCTTCGTTGACTACGATGCAGGCTATATTGGCGGTGGGCTCGTTGATGATTTCACGCAAGCGGCGCCCGGAACCGGTTACCAGGAAGGTTGCCCCGGCCAGCCCAGGTACCGCCTGGGGTAGGTTGATTTCTTCCATCAAAGGGAAGCGCGAGCGCGGCTCAACCGGCCAGCACAGGCAAACCGAGATGTTTCCGGCAGCGCCTTCACTGGCTTCGATATTGGCAATATGTCTGCCGGCTTCGCCCATCATAATCATTAATTCGTCAAGTTCTGGATATGGAGGGTTTAACATTATTTTGTCACTTTCTGAAACTTCTCATAGGATTTATCCCACCCATCTTGCTGACCAGGGTGGAAAATAATGGGTAGGAAAGAAGCGCGCACTACGTTTCGTGCTTCTTCCAGTGAATCAATATGGCCCAAAGTGATCGCCTGCATCAGGACATTACCGATGGCGGTGGCTTCAATCGGGCCGGTTATTACCGTTCTTCCGGTACAGTCGGCGCTGAACTGGCTTAGCAAGTGGTTCTTTGTACCTCCGCCGATGATATGCAGCGGATCAAGGCGTTTGCTGGTCACAGCTTCCAATTTTTCGAGAACCAGCCGGTATCTGAGTGCGATGCTTTCCAGTGCCACCCGCACAATTTCCCCCCTGGTTTCTGGGATATCTTGTCCCGTTCGAGCACAAAATTGCCTAATTCGTTCGGGCATATCTCCGGGGTGTAAGAAGGATGCATCGTCCGGGTCGATTACCGCCACAAAGGGCCTGGCTTCAGCTGCGAGTTGTGTAATTTCATCATAGCTCAGGTCGACGCCCTGGTTTTTCCAGGTACGGCGGCATTCTTGTACCAGCCATAGACCGATGATGTTTTTAGAAAGCCGCCAGGTCCCAAATACTCCGCCCTCATTGGTGAAATTATTGGCAAGCGCGCGTTCGTCCATGACTGGTTCGCTGGCTTCGCAGCCCATGATCGACCATGTTCCTGAACTTATCCAGGCGAAATCCTGATTAGCGGCAGGGACAGCCACAACCGCCGAACCGGTATCGTGGCAGGCGGGAGCGATGACCGGGATTTGTTCCGCGCCAGTTTCCTCGGCTACATCCATCAGCAGGTTGCCGAGCGATGTTCCTGGTTGGCTGATTGGAGGAAAGAGTCGCGTGGGAATATTCATTGCTTCGAGCAAAGGGAATGCCCAGTCGCGCCGGCGTGGGTCGAAGCACTGAGTCGTTGTCACCAGTGTAAATTCGCAGGTAATTTTTCCACTCAACCAATAATTAAACAGATCTGGAATGGTGACGAAATACTGGGCTTTTTCAAGTAAAGCGGATTTTTGCAGCGACATTGCCAGTAGTTGATAGAGTGTGTTGATTTGCATGAACTGGATGCCAGTTTGGGCAAAAATTTCCTCACGTGGAACGCGCCGGAATGCTTCTTCCACCATGCCGTCGGTGCGTTCATCCCGATAATGAAATGGGTCATCCAGTAAAATCCCATTTTCATCGAGCAAAGCAAAATCCACGCCCCAGGTGTCAAGACCCAGACTGGTAAGCGGAAACTGTGAAGCCGAGGCTGTAATGCCGGCCTTAATGTTGTTCCATATTGTTTTTACATCCCAGTGCAGGCCGTCGGCTCTCTGCACCGGGGTGTTTGAGAATCTGTGGGTTTCTGTCAATGTTAACTTGCCATCATTGAGCGTTCCAACGATCGTGCGGCCGCTTTCAGCGCCAATGTCTATTGCAAGGTAGTTGTGAGATGATGGCATGGTAGACCTCAATCAAGGTGAATATATTCTGTCATTTCGAAAAAGTTTTCATCGGGGCGGCATTGGAATTAGTAGCAGGGGCTATGAATTCCTGCCAGCAAGTGTTCACTTCGGTGGTAGTCATTCTGGTCTGGGCAACCGAAAGGGTTGCTTCAGTCTCAAAATAGTCAAAGATTAGCCCGTTTGTGCGCATAAATAATGAGTAATAATGTCAACCGTTTTCCAGGAGCGCAACCAGCATTTTCAGGCTAGACTTGCTTGTCGGTTTCTTTGTATTCTACGAGCCGACTGTTTGTATTTTGGATTAAAAACCAATTCGTGTTCGGTTTCGAAGTGATTTTTTCACCTTTTCTGACCGTTGAAAAAGTTTAAGGTTTACCCTGGCAGATTGTTAATTTTATGCCTGCCCGCTCAACCAGCTGCGCCCACATAGGGCTGATCCCGGAATCCGTGATCAGGTGGTTGATCTGTTCTACACGAGCAAAGGGGGTTAAGTCTTCTTTGCCAATTTTGCTGGAATCGATTAGTGCAATCACTTCCTGCGAAGATTCGATTACCTTGCGTTTCAACTGTGCTTCTTCAATGTGAACCTCGGTCATGCCACGTTCAAGACTGAAACCGCTACTTGAAACAAATGCTTTCTGAATGTGCAGCTCTTGAATGGCTGTTTCACTGAATAGACCTGTTACAGATGACCCTTCCTGGTTCAAAATACCCCCAATCACAATGACTGTGTTCGATGGGTTTTTTGCCAGTAATCGAGCCACATCCAACCCGTTGGTCACCACACGCAGCCGGTTGCGTTCCTGGATTGCCAACGCTAAATAATAGATTGTGCTGCTGGCGTCCAGCAGGATCGAATCCCCATCGTTAACCAATTCAGAAGCATACTTGGCGATTAGCAATTTCTCGGTTGCATGTTCCTGGTGGCGGACGTTGAAAGATAGATTCTGAAAACCTGACTGATCCTTGACGATGGCTCCACCATGAACACGGGTGACACGCCCTTCACTCTCCAGCGCATTTAGATCATTGCGAACTGTCCCTTCCGAAACAACCAACGCAGTTGCTAGCTCTGGTACTCTCAGACCGGGTTGTTTTCGCAATAGTTCCATCACAGATTGGCGTCGTTCGTAGGTGGTCAATTTTTCCCTTTTTTTGTTGTTACTTGATGTTATTTACTGAAGTTAGTAAAACATATCGTAGCATTTCTGCTATATTTTGTCAATGTAAAAAAAAATCAATAAATATCGACAAATTTTGGCCCGGCCATATGGATTTTTAGAAAGTCAATAGATAACCGTTTTTTACCGGTTATCTATTGACCTGAGTTAGTTTCTGGCTGATTTCAATTTTTCATACGAAAGAAAAACAGGTACAGACTTATTTTAGCCTTTGACCACACCTTTTTTTAAGATAATGTTGGCATACAGCGCTTTTTCGCTGCTTGCTATAATGGCAAAGGCGTTGCGAGCCCGTTCGTAAAACGCATACCGCTCCACGTAATCAAAATCTGTAAATGTTGGTTCGTTCTTGTGCACGATGGTCCGATATTCATCCCAGATTGTTGGTTTGTATGGGTCACCGGGTACTACTGCCATGAGCGCTACCGGTTGCTCCACGTAGGTATCGAGCGGAAAGAGCTTCAGGATCGCTTCCAGGAGTGCCGGCCCAGCATTGCCATCACAACGCACCAAGCGCTGGGCATTGGCTGCTGCCGGGAAGTTTCCATCTGCGATGACGATTTCATCTCCATGTCCCATTTCCATTAAGATTTTAATTAATTCCGGTGAAATCACCGGACTGATTCCCTTCAGCATCTGCGCACCTCCAACAATGAGAGTTTACTTGAATTGCCCGTATAACGGACCGAAGTTTTCGCAGGCACGGAAGTCTGCGCCCTGAGGATCCATGGCCCCGAACATGCCCCAGGCGCTCGGGCGGAAGATGTTTTCTTCTGAAAGGTTGTGCATTGCCACAGGTATGCGCAGTATGGACGCCAGGGAGATCAGGTCGGCGCCAATGTGCCCAAAGCTGAGCGCCCCATGATTGGCACCCCAGTTAGCCATCACAGAATAAACATCGCGGAATGGACCGCTGCCGGTCAGGCGCGGTACAAACCAGTGTGTGGGCCAGGTGGGGTTGGTGCGTTCGTTCAGCGTTTCGTGCACATCTGCGGGTAGGTCAATTGACCAGCCTTCTGCAATTTGAAGAACCGGGCCAAGTCCCTTGATGAGGTTGAGGCGGCTCATGGTAAAGGGCATTCCGCCGCGTGTCAGGAAACCGGATGAATAGCCGCCCCCACGGAAATACTCTTCCATGCCCGGGTACCATTCGGTCACATCCAGGCACTTCTTGACTTCCTGCTCGCCAATTTCCCAGAATGGTTTCATGACGGGCTCGCCATTGTGTTCTTGCTGCCCGGTCGCATCCAAGGTGGCTGCTCCAGAATTGATCAAATGAATAAAACCATTTTCAGCCAGGCCAGTAGGGGTATAGCCGGTAACGCGCTTGACGGCATCTGCAGACCAATACGTACGTACATCCGCAAAGATTTGAGCGGTGTTAGACAACAGATGCCCCATCAGCATAACCGTACCGTTCAGGCTGTCGTTCTCGGTGGCAAAAGTATAGGGTTCGCGGATGCCATTCCAATCGAATGATGAATTAAGCATGGCTTCCATGAAGTCGCCATTTGGCATGTGGTCTGTCCACTGGCGCTGACCTTGGAAACCACCCACAATGGCATTGTTTCCCAAGGCTTCCTCTTCAAACCCAAGCTCTGCCAGGCGCGGGTTTCCCACCATGACATCACGGGCTACCATGGTCATCTTAACTACATATTCCCAATCCGCATCTTTTTGGGCACGGGTTTTTTGTCGATCGGCTGGATTATAGTCACGACCTTCTTTGCAGTTTGCCCTGACCCACTGAATGGCTTTTTCGAATTCTTGTGGGTCGTATACCTTGCGCTCTATGCGTCGCGAGAATTCACTCATATCCGAAGTCATCACACACATCCCCAAATAACTTTCAAAGAAATCGTGATTGACAATGGATCCGGCGATACCCATCGAGACGTTTCCGAAAGATAAGTAGGTCTTTCCGCGCATATTGGCGGCTGCAAGTCCGGCGCGTGTAAAGCGCAGCAGCTTTTCCTGAACGTCAGCGGGGATACTGGTATCGCTGGAATCTTGGACATCCTGCCCGTAGATGCTGAAGGCTGGCAATCCTTTCTGGTTGTGCCCGGATAAGACCGCTGCCAGGTAGACCGCGCCCGGGCGTTCGGTACCATTAAACCCCCAGACCGCCTTGGGTGTGAGTGGATTCATGTCCATGGTTTCAGAACCATAGCACCAGCAGGGTGTGACCGTGATGGTCAACCCAACACCTTCGTGTGCGAACTTTTCGGCGCAGCGTGCTGATTCGGTCAACCCGCCAATGCAAGTGTCAGCGATAACACACTCGATGGGAGATCCGTCAGGGTAGCGCAGATTGGCGCTCAGAAAGTCAGCGGTGCGTTGCGCCATGCCCATGGTTTGGGCTTCCAGCGATTCGCGCACGCCTTGCCGTCGCCCATCAATAGCAGGGCGAATCCCCACTCGGGCATAATTTCCAATGAAGCGTTTATTATCGTGGTGCACTGCCATGAGATTATCCTCCTGAAAATATAAACGTGAATATAAATTAACTGGATGGTTTTATCGATGCAGGGTTTTTAACTGCTTCTGCCGAAAAATTGGATGGCACGCAGCATGCCGATAAAATTCTGAGGTGGAAAATCATCGTTGTTTAGTACCTGAGCATCTGGACTAAAAATAAAACCAGTACTTTTTGAAAATTGAATGCAGTACTTTTCAATTTCGCTGTCAAGATCAGACCTGGGGATTTGTCCCAGTCTGGAGACAGGCATACCTCCCATAAAAACAATCTTGTTGTGCCATGTGTGCGCCATGTGTTCCAGGCTGCTTATGTCTGGATTGGTGAATTGAATAACATTGAACCCGGCTTTATATAGTTCGGGTAGAGCCTTCTCCAGGTCTGGGCCTCTTGCCTGTGTATCTAGTGCGATTGGCAGTCCATGCTCGAGAGCTGGCAGGATCATCTGTTTGAGCCGGGTAATCAATATATTCTGCAAGGAGTTTGTCTCCGTGAATATATTCGCACGAACCAGGTAATCATCCTGGACTGAAATGAAGCAGAGATCTCGGCTAAACCGGTCACAAACGGCCCGGAGCACTCTTTCTTGATGTTTTCCGAGCATATCCATGAATTTTTCAAGATGGGGTGTTTGTGAAAAAAGAGCTTGTAAATTCAAGTCCATCCCGGTTGCGCCGGCAGCCGTGAGTGTATTTTCAAAGAATGAGCTGATGCGCACATAGATTCCAACACCACTGCCTTCTGATGCGTTCAGAAGGTTCTCCAGCATGCTCAGTTGACTGGCAAGCGATGGAGCTGGATAGGCCTGCCGGACCACGTCAGCCATATCTTCGCCCGCCTCGCTAGCCAGGTGTCCCATTGGCCATGATAGGTCACAAGGCACCGCATCGATTCCCATTTGTTGGGCAAATTTGATCACATCTTCCGCTGCGATATTCAGCCCATCTGGGGCAAACCGTAGATTTCTTCCCAGCGCATACTCCATCACGTATTTTCCAGCACCCCTGCCTGCCAGGTATGGGATGCGGTCAGTTTTCTCGAAATTTAGAGCGCGGATCAGACGTTTCAGGTCAGATTTTGGGCTGATTAAATTACTCTCGGATTGTTGGTACATTACTGAAAAACCAGGGACACAGGTCAATAATAGTTCCCGGTCTGCGTTATCCAGCGGCATCACCAGCTGATTGGTGGAAAGGTCTGGTAGCGGCGTGAAATTTGCAGCAGATTGCGGCTCGCCGGTTTTCAAGAACCGTCCACATGAATACCTCAAAATCAGGCGTGTGGGCAAAATTACCTGGCGAGCTCGTGTTGGGCCGCGGGCACTGATGCGGCTGAGAAGTAACTGGGTGGCATTTATCCCCATGTCGTAAGCGGGCTGGGTAACACTGGTCAAAAATGGGAAGAATCGTTCCATTTCGGGGAGCTCGTCAAAACAAACCAGCGCGATATCGGATGGAACATTCATGCCCTGGTTTTTCATTTCTTCCAATACCCCTGCCGCGATGGCGTTATTCGTCGCAAGAATGGCGGTGGGAGCCAAACCTGAAGCCAGCAGTTCACGCGTCATTGTTCTTCCAGAGCTGGCGCGGTATTCCCCACGCCAGATCAGACGCTGGTCCACTGTGATGCCTGCTTTGCACAGCGCCAGGCAGTAGCCCGCGACACGATCTTCGGCTGTGCTGGTTGCAGCAGGTCCAGAAATGATTGCAATTTGCGTATGTCCGAGCGATAGTAAGTGCTGGACAAGTGCCTGGGCGCTGGCAATCGAATCACAGCCGACTGAATCTCCATCCCATTTTTCCACTCGCCGGTCAAGCACTACTGTTGGGATTTTTCGGTTTTCTAGCGCGGAGAGGTGCAGAGTGTTGCTGGTGATGGGTACTACCAGCACTCCGTCCACTCTTTGCTGAATGACTGCATTGAGATATTTTTTAAACTTATCTTGATTTTCGTCTGTGTTACAAAGTAAAACGGAATAGCCATCGCTTTGGGCTGCATCCTCTACCCCGCGGGCAACTGTTGTCCAGAATGTATTTGTAATATCAGGGAGTATTAACGCGATGGTATAAGTTTCTTTTGAGCGCAGACTACTGGCTGCCAGGTTGCGAACATATCCCAGTTCTTCGATCGCCTTTTCGACTCTTGCGCGGGTCTCGGGGTTAACATTAGTCAGTCTGTTCACGACGCGCGAGACGGTGATAGGGGAAACTCCAGCAGATTTTGCCACGTCACGAATTGTGGTCATAATTGTTTTCCCTGGTCTCCGCGCTGCCTGTTTACCAAATGGTAACGATACCATTATAGCGTTACCAACGATGCGCGTCAAGCTATCGTTTCAGCTACCGTTTCGAAAAGTAGTTCTTTACCTGTTGTTAACCTGCTGTTTCTCGGTCGTTAATTGTTAGGCTTTATCCTTTTATTATGGAGAACGAAATCATTATGGGACTCGCAGATATTCACCTGCATACGATATTTAGTTACGATGGCACAGCAACTGTCCCCGCAGTGCTGCAGCGCGCAGCCAGGGTAGGGCTGCATATTATTGCCATTACCGATCACGATGAGATACGTGGCGCTTTGATGGCTGAGCAGCTTGGCTCGCATTTTGGCATTCAAGTCATTCCTGGCGTGGAAATTACGACTGCCGAAGGTGACTTGTTGGCGCTTTCCATCCATAAACTTATCCCAGCTGGGCTTTCATTGATTGAGACGGTCAAGCGGGTAGGCGCACAAGGTGGTTTTTGTGTAGCGCCTCACCCTGGCGCAACCGGGCTGGGGATGAAAAGCCTGAGCGCTTTTTCGATTTTTCGGGCAGTAAAGGATCAAGAGGTCGGTAAAATTTTGATCGGTATTGAGACTTACAATGCCACAACGTTAGATCGCGATGCAAACCATTCCGCCAAAATTTGGGCGGAACGTTTGAATGTGGCGCAGACTGGCAGCAGTGACGCGCATGTTCTTGAAGCCATTGGGCTGGGCACTACGATATTTCCAGGCAGTACAATTTCAGATCTATACTCTGCGTTGTGGACAGGGACAACCCAGGTGCGCAAAGGACCGGAGTGGGGTTCTGCCCAGGTATTGGGAAAATGGGCTGCCAATTATTTGATGAGTGTTCCTGCTCATTTTTCCCAGGCTATGGCATAAGGAGATTAAATTTGAATATTATGCTTGTATTTTCCATTACAGCATTTATCACAGTAGTGTGTATCGATATCATTCAGCAGCGCCATCAGAATATAAAATAATGCCTGTACAAGGCAACGGTACCTTTGTTTGCAATAAATTCTCATGGAAACGATGCGTGGGCTGATTCATTTCGCGTAAATTCAAGAATTGAATAATCTGTATATTTCTGCTGGATCATCCCTTGTGTTCCATTTGCCCAGGGGATGATCCTTTTAATTTTTTTACCTCTCAAGATTCTCTGGTTTAAGTCGATCCTATATTACAATACCTTCGCCAATTATGTACTTTCGAAAGGTTGAAGAGCCGGGTGAATAGCGCCCAAACGGGCAATTTGCTGAAATATCTCGGCTAATAAAATGGCATCAGGTTTTTCCGGAAGCATTTTTATTGTTTCGGTTGCAT
>JAPLGT010000034.1:0-58443 GCA_026390035.1 Chloroflexota bacterium | reverse complement strand
GTTTCGGCTTGGTGCTGAAGCACCGAACGTTCAAAACCCTTGTGGACATCTTTTGTGGCTGCTCCGTGAAAGGAACCGTCTTCTTTTTCGAGGTCGGCGATGCATAGATAACCGCCAGGATTTAATAGCATGTAAAAATGATGCAGAACGGTTTCCGTTTCGAGAATGTGGTGCATGGTCATTAGTGAATAAATCATATCGAAGTGCGTTTCTGGCAGGGGTTGGTTGACAAGATCCAATTTTATTGGATGGAGATGATCAAGCCCTGAGCTTTCAATCTTACTCGAAAGTACGTCCAGCATGCCTTGTGATGTGTCTGCCAGGGTGATGGATGCAAAATCCATTTGCAGGAAAAAACTTAACAATCCGGTCCCGCAGCCGTATTCAAGCGCGGATAAGCCAGCCTTGACCGGCAGTAATGGCCGGATGGCATTGGCCACTACACGGGCGCGGTCCACTTTGGCCGGATCTGAATCCCAATCCCGGGCACGTTCATCGAAATAAGCCATCTAATCGCTCCAACTCTCCAGAACATCCTTAACTTTTGCCAGGAACCAATCGGCGGATGCGCCATCCAAAATACGGTGATCAAATACAAAGGATAGATAGACCATGGGGCGTATGGCAATCGCATCGTTGCCCAAACTATCGGTGATAACGACGACGCGTTTTTGCAGCGCCCCAATGCCGAGTATACCGCACTGGGGTTGGTTGATGATCGGCATGGCAAACAGCGAACCGCTGACACCATGATTTGTTAACGTAAATGTGCCACCCTTGACTTCATCCGGCTCAAGTTTTTTGTTCCGCGCGCGTGTAGAGAGATCATTAATAGCGCGTGCCATGCCTGGCAAGGATAGCTTGTCTGCATTCTTGATCACGGGTACGATCAGCCCGGCTTCGCCCAACGAAGTGGCCATGCCCAGGTGAATGCCAGCATGTAAGATGACCCCGGCATCGCTCCAGGATGAATTTACATTTGGGAAGGCTTTGAGCCCGCTCGCGATCGCGGATAAGAAATAAGCTGTAAAAGTCAGGTGAACGCCATCGCGGGCATAGATATCTTTATTGGCGCTGCGGTGTGCTACCACGCGCGACATATCAACCTCCATGACGGTTAATACGTGCGGTGATGTGCGTTTTGAAGCCAGCATACGCTCGGCAATTGATTTGCGCATTGGGCTGTGTTTAATAATGGTATCGCCGTTTGAACCGCTCTGAGGGTTTGTGCTCACGGGCGGGGTGGGCTGTCTGACGGGGCTGATCACTTCTGGAATACCTGGTTGGTTATTATTCACATAAGCCAGCACGTCATTCTTGGTAATTCGTCCACCCAGGCCAGTACCATTTATTTGCTGCAAGTTCAGGTTGTATTCGCTGGCGATTTTTGCAACCACCGGCGATATGAAGCCGAAATCTTTTAGGTTTGTTGATTGTTGAACAGAAATGTCCGTTGACCTTGTTTCAGTGGGTAGTGCTGGTTGATCAATATGCTGAACTTGATCTTCGATGACATCATCTGGTTGCCCGATTAAGGCCAGCAGATCGCCAACCCTGGCGATCGTGCCTTCTTGAATTTTGATACTTAGTATCACTCCGCTAGCTGGCGCAGGGATTTCGGTATCGACCTTGTCGGTGTTTATTTCCAGTAGTGGTTCCATCTCTTTGATTGAATCACCGATATTTTTAAGCCATTTCGTGACAGTGATCTCATCAACGCCTTCGCCAAGCCTGGGAACAAGAACTTTTATAGCCATGGTTGCGCCTCAACTTTTTTAGTACGCTGTTGGAAATCCATCACCAATCAATCTGGAGCCCGGTATTCCTTCAAGCTGGGTAATCCGAATTGATCAATAGATATGTGGGTATTTTGCAGGGTCAACTTCGTGCATCATTTCATAAGCGGCATCATATATATTTTCGGCATTTGGTTTAGACCAATAATCGCCATCTGAGCCGTACGCCGGGCGATGCATGCTGCCTGTCAGGGTTTTGGGGGCCGAATCAAGCCAGGCATACCCATTCTGGTTTTCCAGTACTTCCTGGAGCATGGTGGCGCTTGCCCCTCCGGGGACATCCTCATCGACAAACAGGATTCGGCTGGTTTTTTTGAGGGATTCACCAATTTTTCCATGCAGGTCGAACGGCAGCAAGGTCTGAACATCAATTACTTCGATTTCAACACCGTCTTTGGCTAGTTTTGCTGCTGCATCAAGAGCGATACGGCAGCAGGCTCCGTAAGTAACCAGAGTCAGGTCTGTTCCTGGTCGCAAAACTTCAGGGACGCCCAGAGGTAGGCTGAACTCAGCGATATTATCGGGCAACCGTTCTTTTTGCCGATAACCATTCAGTACTTCCACCATGATGGCGGGTTCGTCGGCCTGGAGCAGGGTGTTGTAGAAACCTGCGGCATGAGTCATGTCGCGCGGGACGAGCAGGTATATGCCACGTACCAGACCCAGGATCCCTGCCATTGGCGATCCGGAATGCCAGATGCCTTCCAGCCGGTGGCCGCGGGTGCGAATGATCACGGGAGCTTTTTGTCCGCCCGCAGTGCGCCAGTGCAGGCTGGCCAGGTCATCACTCATGATTTGGAGCGCGTAAAGCAGGTAATCAAGGTACTGGATCTCGGCAATTGGGCGCAGTCCGCGCATGGCCAGACCGATTGCCTGCCCCAGGATGGTAGCCTCCCTGATACCGGTATCGCTTATACGCAGTGGACCGAACTTTTCTTGTAAGCCTCGGAAGCCCTGGTTTACATCTCCGAGCTGTCCCACATCTTCACCAAAGGCGATAATGCGCGGGTCTCGCTCAACTGCGGCATCAAAACAGGCATTCAGTACTTCAAATCCCATGATGTTTGGTGATTTTGATGAATAGATGGGGGCGATTGGGGTAATTTTTAGGGCTGTGCCTGAATGCAGGTGCGAACCAAAGCGCTGCTCATTGATGGCCTGTTCGGAGTGCTTCCAGTTTTTTAGCTTATCATAAACAGGGTTTTGATCAGAACGCAGTGTACGCAGCGCCTCGTGCACTGCAATATGCATATCGCGCCGGATGGGGATGGGGATGGTAAACAATCCATTGCGGATGCGAGCCAATTCAGCCGCATGCCCGGAGACAGGCACCAATTCGTCAAGGATCCCAATCAGCAGTTTGCGTTCAGCCAGGATGGGCGAGAGGTATGCTTCCCAGGCCAGCTTGCGAGCATCTTCCACCGTTTCGCGGTCGATGTCTTCCCATGCAGTTAATTCTTGTTCGGTGGCCAGCTCGTTATCCAGTACCCATGCTCGCATTTGTGTCAGGCAGTCGTATTTGGTTTCCCATTTCAGGCGTTCCGGCGATTTATACCTTTCCTGCGAACCGGATGTGCTATGTCCCTGGGGTTGAGTTCCTTCGGTAACATGCACCAGGGCTGGAATATGGTATTCTCGCGCGGTTTCGGCGGCGGCGGCAAATGTTTCCAACAGGGCGGGGTAATCCCAGGCGCGGACTGTATAGCAATCGAAGCCTCGTTCGGCAAGCTCCGCAGGTTGGGATGCATTGCGTTCGAAGCCGCGCAAGATTTCGCCGATATTTTCTTTGACCATTTGGAACTGGTTTGGAACAGAGATGCCGTATCCATCATCGTAAATGGTTACCACAGCTGGCGATTTTAATACTCCAATCGCATTGACTGATTCCCAGAACAAACCCTCAGATGTGGATGCGTTTCCGATGCTGACCCAGGCAATTTCATCACCGCGGTGAGAGAATTGGGTATATTCAGATAGCTCAGGGATCTGCCTGTATAGCCTGGAAGCGTATGCCAGCCCAACGGTCCTGGGCATTTGAGCTGCTGTTGGCGAAACATCAGCGGCGACATTGTACATTTCGGTCTGATTGCGCCACGAGCCATCCGGGTTGAGATATCGCGAAGCAAAATGTCCATTCATGGCTCGCCCGGCTGTAGCGGGCTCGTGATTCACATCAGCATGTGCGTACAGCTGCGCAAAAAAATCAGTCAGCTTAGTTACACCCAACATGAACATCCAGGTCTGGTCACGGTAATACCCAGAGCGCCAGTCACCTTTCTGAAAAGAGCGCGCAATCGCCAATTGTGCGACTTCTTTGCCATCACCGAAGATACCAAATTTGGCTTTACCGCTTAAAACTTCACGGCGCCCAATCACTGATGCCTGGCGTGATTGGTAGGCAAGGCGATAATCTTTTATTATTTCGTCCCGCGAAAGTGAGA
The DNA here is from genome assembly GCA_026390035.1 of Chloroflexota bacterium. Taxonomy (GTDB): domain Bacteria; phylum Chloroflexota; class Anaerolineae; order Anaerolineales; family Villigracilaceae; genus UBA5195. The sequence continues at coordinate 54,206 of JAPLGT010000034.1, read as the reverse complement.
GAACTGCGGAGGACTTGTGTTTTGACATTCGTTCTCCTGGTAATTTGGGTAAATCTTCTCTAATTATACTAGCCAGAAATAAAAAGCAGTGATTTTCAAACCCCGTGATGACGATTCGCAAATATTGAAGAAAATAAGAAAACCGCCCTTGTATTTACATTCCTGGATGTGGATAATTTCGCCTTTCTGAAAAGAAAGCGGAGACAGGCAATTCTTCTGGAGATGCAATCATGTTTCGTTTTTTTTAAAGATCACCGGGCAATCGAAAAGGTGCTGTTCGGATAGCAATCCTTATATGCCGCTGCTCGTCACAGCGGCAGAGATCAACCAGCGCTCTTTCATCGCGAACGGAGAATTGCATCCCACGTCGGCCACTAAGGCCTGGGCGCAGTATGATGCCAACATGAACAATGACTATCTGGGTGGTTTGAAGATCTATCCTAACATTACTTTGATCCGGATCAATGATGCCCATGACACGGTTTTCGTGGGTATAGGAGCGGATATCTTAGCGCTGGTCTCATTTGATGTGCCGGAAGTAATCGTGGAATAGACGAGGACCGGGCAGGGTAGGTTACTTAGCCGGTCGGAGTGGCGGGAAAACAGGGTAACGTAAGCGGACTGCGACCAATTCCGCAATCCGCTTACGTTTATTATATGCGTATCGTTGTGTGGTTATGGCCAGTTAATCAGCACCACGCCACCGAAAGCAAGCAAAATGCCAGCCACTTGCACGCGAGTCAGGCTTTCGTGGAAGAGAATTGCCCCGGATAACAGAACAATCAGTGCGTAGAGGGCAGTCTGCAGAGCACCGATGATGCTGAGCTTCCACCCGGCAATAAAGGCGATGGTGAAGATACTGATTTGCAACAAATACAAGCCAATTGCCATATACAGCCAGGGACTTTTCAATGTATTAACCTGGCTAGAATTAGCCGCTTTTTTGAGCAATACATCAGCAACAGCTACGGCAGTGACCGCAAGAATGATAAGCATCTCCTGAGTCAGCTTGGGGATAGCAAAGTTTTCAGTATTTATGAGTACTCCCTTATCGACAGCTATTTTTCATCACGAGGGATGTAGCACTGCGATGATACAGTAAGTGTCGGTCCTGATCATAGCTGTGATTGGCGATGGAGGACGTGGCGCTGCGATGATAAAGCAGATGGCGTGTCTGCTGAGAAGGACAACCTGCCATCCACCGCGGCGGGTCCGAACGTCCTGCGCTCACCTTTTCTGCCTGAAAATAGAAACGATCAGCCATCACAGTTGTCAAAGCCAGCACAAGAATAATATTTAATAAACGGTTTGTAAACATTTCTTCTCCTTGTATAGTCATTTGGTTTGCTGGATATCTGGGATACGTTAGCCGCATCCGATTAATATATGCATATTTGACCAGAGAATCCAACCCGAAATGATGCCAAAATGGATATAATTTGTGATACCAATGGATCAAACCGTGACAGAGGTCCCTATGTTTGGAGAATGGCTACGGCAGCAACGTCGGAGGCTTGATTTAACCCAGCAGGCTTTGGCAGATCAAGCGGGTTGTGCCCGTATCTCCCTGCGCCGAATCGAAAAAGGGTCACTAAAGCCATCGAAGGATCTGGCACTTATTCTTTTGAAAATAATTGGTATTCCAGAATCTGATCGCACGAACTGGATTCCTTTTGTGCGTGGTCTTGCTGATATTCCCACCAAACAAATTGATTTTAATTCAACCAGACTCCAAACAAATTTCCCTGCTTTTCTGACTACTTTTATTGGACGCGAAAAAGAGCAGGCAGAGATTATTACGCTTATCAGCCACCATCGGCTTGTGACACTAACAGGGTCAGGCGGGGTTGGTAAAACGCGGCTAGCGCTAAAAGTTGGTGAACAGATCTTGGGAGATTATGCCAACGGTGCCTGGATAATAGAACTGGCTTCACTAAACGACCCTATGCTTTTGGCGCAGACAATCGCTGTTCAATTTGGCATTTCGACACAAGCCGATGATGCCTACACCGAATTGCTGATCAATTTTTTGCATGGTTCAGAAACCCTGCTTATCCTCGATAACTGTGAGCACTTAGTGGATGCTTGCACTCAATTAGCTGATAAGCTTTTGAAGAATTGCCCCAATTTGAAAATCCTGGCTACCAGCCGTGAACCCTTGAGCATTACCGGCGAAGCCACTTATCGCGTTCCATCGCTTGAATTGCCTGATACTCAAAAAGTGCATGAAAAACTCTGGATTTGCGAATCTATGCGCTTGTTTGATGAACGCGCGAAACTCGTACAAACGGATTTCGCGCTGACCGTAGAAAACGCTTCCTTTGTCGCTAAAATTTGCCAAATCATCGACGGCATTCCCCTGGCAATCGAATTGGCTGCAGCCCGCGTAAATATGTTTTCCACAGAGCAAATAGCCGAAAAATTGAGCGAAAGTTTTAGCTTACTGACTGGCGGCAGTCGCTCAGCCTTACCTCGGCAGCAGACAATTCGCGCCTCAATTGATTGGAGCTGGGATCTACTTTCAAACTCGGAGAAAATTCTCGCGCAGCGACTCTCCGTCTTTGCGGGAGGCTGGTTTCTAAACGCCGCAGAGTCTGTTTGCGTGGGTGATGGTGTTTGTAAACCTGAGATACTGGGTTTGACAACGCAACTTTATAATAAATCCATCATTCTCGTTGACCACCAATCAGGACGACCTCCTCGATATCACATGCTAGAGACGATCAGGGAATATGCCAATGAGAAGCTGAACAATTCAGGCGAAATGAGAAATATTTATTCTCGCCATCTGATATTCTTCGCTGAAATGGTCGATGAAGCCGCGAAAAATTTCAAAGGTTCAGAACAAGCGTTATGGTACAACCGGCTTGATTGTGAACTGGATAATTTGCGCGCTGCATTGGCCTGGTTGGATGGGGGCGAAAATACAGAGTTGAGATTGTTTTTTGCCGCCGGGTTATGGCGTTATTGGAAAAATCGCGGGCTGATCAATGAAGGTCGCCTGCATTTTGAACGGGTTTTGAAAATACCATCTGAACCAACCTTGGCCTTTGCCAGGGCGCTCACTGCCGCTGGTTCATTGGCTTACTACGCAGGGGATTTTTCCTATTCAGAACAAGGTAGAACCAAAGCGTTATTAATTTTCCGAAGCTTGAATGATAAAGTTGGAATTGCAGATTGTCTGAACGGATTAGGAAACACGGCAATCTCTCAAGGCAATTATGCTGCCACGCGAATGTTCTACGCAGAGAGCCTGGCAATCAGGAAGGAACTGGGAGATCAATGGGGGATCGCGCGCCTGCTTGGTAATTTAGGCTTGCTGGCCTACTTTCAGATTGATTACACTCAATCGCGTTCCTTGCATTTGGAAAGCTTGGCTTTGTTTCGAGAACTGCAAGATGATGAAGGCGTTGTCAACGAACTCGTTAATCTTGGCGATGTTCTCTTTTGTCAAAAAGAGCTCTCGACCGCTAATTCCTTTTATCAAGAAAGCGCAATGATTGCGAGAAGAAGTAAGGAGCAATGGGGGCTTCCCTATGCCATAAAGGGCATGGCGGATGTTGCTTCTGAACAAGGGGATTTGTCGATGGCGTCTTCCCTTTATAAGGAATGCCTGGCTATATTTCAAGCAGAAGCGGATTATATCGGCCTGCCCTTTGCCTTAGAATCAGTTGCCGGGTTGGTGCTTGTGAATAACCGGCCAGAAAAGGCCGTGCAGATTTTTGGCGCGGCGGATGCTTTGCGGAAGACAACCAATTCGCCTTTACCTCTTTCAAATCGCGCTACTTATCAGAAGAATTTGGATATCTTGCAGCAAAAGCTTGATTCATCCAGGTTTGATTTGGCCTGGGCAATAGGCAGGACCATGCCTATAAGATTGGTGATTGCACTTGCTCTGGATGAGCTTGTTTGATGGGAGCATAAATCCGGCATCCTTTTCCATTAATTCTGTGCCTAGCGTAAAGGTTAAAAAAGTCTTTTCGATGTGAAAAATTCCAATTAGAGGTGGATGTGGTTTTTCGCTGGTACTTTAGCTTGGGTGAATTGGCATTGAATTCCAGATATCAGCCTGGTTAGGGTCTCGGCGTGCGGTTTAGTTTAGCTGGATAGATGCGGTACGCTGGCATCTTCTCTGTTTTGATTGTCGCTCTTTCTGCCGCATCTATCCTTTATTCGTTTTACAGAATGGATTGGAGCGAGACTCATGTTTTGTTTGGAAAAAGTGACATATTACATGATGACCATCATATTGACTTTACCTTCAAACTCGTGTAACCTTATTAAGCACGACCAAAGGTGAAAACCCATATGATTTACGTGCAGGACATACTACTCAAAAAAAGCGGGCACCCGATCCGGGTGCCCGCTTATAGTTTTTTTTAAATTGAGTCACCTAATACAGGAGAAAAAATGGCTGGACAAATCAATGCATTTGAAATGGCTCAGAAGCAGTTTGATGGTGTTGCCAAACTGCTGAACCTGGATCCACAGATAGCTGAGGTCTTGCGTTGGCCGAAGCGGGAATACAGTTTCCGCATTCCCGTGCGCATGGATGATGGTTCTCTGCGAGTCTTCCAGGGTTATCGTGTACAGCATAATGACGCACGTGGCCCAAATAAAGGTGGTATTCGCTTCCACCCGAATGAAACGTTCGACACGGTGCGCGCCCTGGCTACATGGATGACTTGGAAGTGCGCAGTGGCTGATATCCCATTGGGTGGCGGTAAGGGTGGCATTATTGTTGATCCATCATCAATTACCACCCCAGAAAAAGAACGTCTGTGCCGTGGTTGGGTCCAGAATATGTGGAAAAACATCGGTCCACGCCAGGATGTTCCGGCCCCGGATGTTGGCACCACTCCCCAGATGATGGGCTGGATGATGGATGAGTATTCCAACCTTGTTGGTCAATATACTCCTGGTGTCTTTACTGGCAAGCCTCTGGGTGGTGGCGGTTCTGAAGGTCGAACTGAAGCCACTGGCTATGGTGTCATTTACACCGTACGTGAAGCCATGAAACACCTTAAATTGGACGCTACAAAATCTGTGGCGGCTCTCGAAGGTTTTGGAAATGTCTCGCAGTATGCCGCGATCGGTTTTGTCGAAATGTTAGGCGGCAAAGTAGCATGTGTTTCTTGTTGGGATCGCAACGACAAGACATCCTACACATATAGCCACAAAGATGGTGTCAATCCTCGCTTCTTATTGACGATTGTCGATCAGTATGGCACCATTGACCAGAAAAAGGCCAAAGAGGCTGGTTATGTGATGGAAGATGGTGAAATGTGGATCGAGAAGGAATGTGATGTACTCATTCCGGCTGCCATCGAAGGTCATGTCAACGGCGATACTGTCAAGAACATGTCCAGCCGTGTCAAAATCGTGGCTGAAGGCGCCAATGGCCCTTGCACACCTGAGGCAGACGAATACTTCAAGAAGAATGGCATTTTCAACATCCCTGACTTTTTGTGCAACGCAGGCGGTGTGACCACTTCTTACTTCGAATCCGTTCAGAACGACATGAACTACTACTGGACCAAGAAAGAGGTCTTAGAACGCCTCGATACCAAGATGACCAGTGCCTTCCACGCTGTGCTCGATATGAGTGAGAAAGAAACTGTCTATATGCGTGACGCGGCTTACATGGTAGCAATTGACCGTGTGGTCAAGGCTATGCAGTTGCGCGGCTGGATCTAAAGTTCTGCCCGATTTATTCCGATGCTTTGAAAACTGGCGGTCATCTGATCGCCAGTTTTTAATACTCTTGTCATGAGTATTATTTCCAGTTGTTTGATCATAAGGCCTGTTGGTGCTTCTCACTTTGGTTATTTGGCGTAAACCCGAAAGAACTCATTTTCCATCTATGATAGCTTTCTTAAATCCCTAGTAGCATCTCAGGGCTGTGTTAGAATCCTAACTTGCTTATGGAAACTATACCTTCACTTTTACTCGCTTCAAATTCTCCTCGCCGCAGGCAGCTTCTCGCCCTGGGGGGTTGGTCTTATGGCCTGGATGTTTCCGATATCGATGAAACCCGGATACCAGGCGAAACTCCGGCTAATTATGTGCGTCGTCTGGCAAGGTTGAAAGCGCAGGCCGTGCTTCCCCGCGCTGACAAAACCCAGATCATCGTCGGGTCTGATACTGCCGTGGTGATCGATGAAGATATTTTGGGAAAACCAGCCAACCCGGATGATGCTCGTCAGATGCTGCAGCGCTTGCGTGGCAATACGCATCAGGTCTACACAGGCATCGCTATTCTGCGTGCCCGTGATGGCAACCTTTGGACAGATGTGATTGTTACAGACGTGCCTATGCGCGAATACAGTGATGTCGAAATTGATCTTTATATCGAATCCGGGGATCCGATGGACAAAGCCGGCGCTTATGGTATTCAGAACCCTGATTTTCAGCCGGTGGCCCGTATGCAGGGTTGTTTCGCCTCAGTTATGGGGCTGCCGTTATGCAGTCTAAGTACCTTGCTTCGCCAGGTTGGCATAATGCCTCGCGCAGATGTGGCCCGGAATTGTCAGGACACGCTTAATTATGAATGTCCAGTTTTTGGCACATTCCTGCGTGGTGTAGTTTAATAAATAAGGTGAGATTATGAAATTCAATCAACTATTAAGCCTGGCTCTTGGGCTGGCTTTTCTGGCAGGTTGTACTGGGCAGGGCGGAAATGAACCAACGGCAACTAGCCAGAATTTTAACAATAACACTACTCTTCCAGCTCCAGCTGTGCATATAACCAACGCACCAGATCCACAAACCGCGATAAACAAATTCTTGGAAGCCTGGAAAAATGATGATTATGCTGCAATGTACCCTTTGCTTACAAAGGATAGCCAAAGCAGCATCTCTTTGGATGATTTTGTTACCCGTTACCAGAGTTCGATGGATGCTTTGACTCTGAAGGAATTAACGTACGAGATTTCCCCATTCGTCGATTCTCCAGCTGCTGCTCAGATCAGCTTTCGGGTAAACTTTAAAACTTTAGTGGCAGGGGATCTTTCGCGCGATATGACCGCCGATATTAAGCTGGAAAATGGCCAGTGGCGGATTGCCTGGGATGACGGTCTGGTTATGCCAGAGTTAAAAGGTGGCGGCCATTTGCAAATGGATTACAGTGTCCCACCTCGTGGTCTAATATTCGATCGTAATAACCACGAGCTTGTCGTCCAAACTGATGTGATGGCGGTTGGGATCATTCCTGCACAGATCAATCCGAACACGGAAGGGGCATTGATCGGTGAATTAAGCCGTATTACTGGTCTCTATCCGGGGGCGATCACTGCACTATACGCTGATTCGCTTGGCGCTAACTGGTACATTCCGGTCGGCGAAGCAGTTCTAACTGAAGTAAATCGTCTGGCTGGCTTGGGCGGGGCCGTGCTGACTCAATATAATTCGCGCTTTTATTTTGAGGGCGGGATTGCGCCACAAACAGTCGGATATGTTTCCCCGGTGCCGAGGGAACAGCTCAGCCAATACCTGCGCAGCGGCTACTCGCCGGCTGCACGGATCGGCCAAACTGGGATCGAAAAATGGGGTGAACAATACCTGGCTGGCAAAACTGGCGGGACAATTTATGTGATTGATAAGGATGGCAAGGTGCTGAGCACTCTGGGAAAGTCTGATGCTGTTCCGGCTTCTTCCATTACCTTGACCATTGATCAGAGTTTGCAAAGCCAGGCGCAAAAAGCTTTGACCGGTTTTCGAGGCTCGATTGTGGTCATGGAACGGGATACTGGTCGTGTATTGGCCATGGTTTCATCGCCGAAATATGATCCAAATCTGTTTGAACCAGAAAATACCAACAGTGGTTATGCCCTGGGAAATTTGCTAAATGATCCGTCTACTCCCATGTTGGATCGAGCTACACAGGGGCAGTATCCGCTCGGATCAGTATTCAAAGTGATTACATTTTCGGCGGCGCTTGAAAGCGGAACGTATACGCCAGAAACAAATTATCCTTGCGGCTATGATTTCACCGAATTGCCTGACAGGGTTTTGCACGATTGGACCTGGGAGCACTTCATGGATGAAGTGCGAAATACGGGCGAAGGCAGGACGCAGCCTTCGGGTAATCTTGATCTAACCGGTGGGTTAATGCGATCCTGCAACCCATACTTCTGGCATATTGGTCTTGATCTGTATAATCAGGGCCGTGTATCTGCCATTGCTGATATGGCGCGCGGTTTTGGGCTTGGCTCTCGGACTGGGATTGGACAGGTTGATGAAGCTGCGGGAACCATAGTCAACCCGCCTAGTTTGCTGGATGCTGTTAATCAGGCGATTGGTCAGGGCGATGTGTTGGTAACTCCGTTACAAGTTGCCGATTTTATGGCTGCCATTGGTAATGGTGGAACACTCTATCGACCCCAGGTGGTTGAAAAGACTACGGATGGTAGCGGTGTCCAAACATCGGTCTTCAAGCCTGAGTCACGCGGGGTGCTGCCAATGAAACCTGAGACACTGGCTGCTCTGCGAACTGCCATGTTGGCAGTCATCAGGAACAGGCGCGGGACTGCATACCAGCGTTTCACCAACCTTACCAGCATTTCCATTTACGGTAAGACAGGAACTGCAGAATCAAATACGGGTACTCCGCATGCCTGGTTTGCCGGATATACAGATGCACAAAACCCGGCACTGCCCGATATATCAATCGCTGTAATTGCTGAAAATGCGGGCGAGGGCTCGGTGATTGCTGCCCCAATCTTCAAGCGTGTGGTCGAAATCTACTTCTTCGGTAAACCGCGCACGCCCTATTCGTGGGAATCTAACATCGGGATTACGCGCACGCCCACACTCCCTGTCACACCTACCCCGCCGCAGTAATCTGACATGGTGCCGTGCGTCCTTGAGACGCATGGCACTATATTTATCATGAGAGCCTGTTTTAGATTTTGCAGGAGACTCATGCGAGGATAAAAAATATTGGATATATCTGTTCCTGGTTTTTCCACTGGTTTAATTATTCGGGCTCAATCTGGTTTTTTCTTCGTACTCGAAGATGGACAAACTCAGCCCGTCACCTGCCAACTCCGGGGTCGTTTAAAGCAGGGCCGTAGAGAAGGTGATATTGCGGCCGTGGGTGATCAGGTGAATTTCACTCTTCTTGAAGATGGCTCTGGTTCCATAGAAGAGATTTTGCCGCGCAAAAGTGAAATTGTCCGCCTGGATCCTCGTCCTCAAGGTGAATATCGCCAGATTTTGTTGGCCAATCCAGACCAGGCTGTATTTGTTTTTGCGTGTTCGAACCCTGAGCCGCGCATGCGTATGCTTGATCGGTTTCTGGTGATCGCAGAGAAACAAAATGTGCCTGCGGTGATCGTCGCCAACAAGGTGGATATTGCTGGAATGGAAATGGCAAAAGCCAAATTCGGATTTTATCCGCTGCTGGGCTACAAGGTCATTTACACTTCCGCAAAGGAAAATATCGGTATCTCAGAACTTAACGAAACCCTAACTGGCAAATTGTCTGCGTTGGCGGGGCCATCCGGAGTGGGAAAATCCAGCCTGATGAACGCCATTCAACCAGGGTTGGGTATTGCTGTTGGCGAGATCAGTTCTTATAATGACAAAGGCAAGCACACCACAAATTTCAGGCAGCTGCATCCGCTTGTAGGCGGCGGGTGGGTGGCTGATGCGCCCGGATGGAAATCCCTGGCCCTTTGGGATACCCGTCCCGAGGAGATTGATGCATACTTCCCGGAACTTTGCTCATTGGTACAGGATTGCCAATTTAGTGATTGTAGTCATATCCATGAGCCGGGCTGTGCCGTGTTGTCAGCAGTCAAAGCTGGTAGTGTACGCCAGGAACGTTATGACTCGTATTTGCGATTGAAAGCCGGGCAGGAATAATTTCATCGTATTGGGACTGTATTGTCATCAGCCCGGTTTCTTTTTTGCTGGCAAGCCGGATAGATATGACTTTGTTGTAATGGATATTTATGAATAACTGGGAAATTTTTGGGCACGATTGGGCCGTTGAGATGCTTCAGCAGCAAGTGGTTAATGCCAACTTGCGGCATGCCTATCTGTTGACCGGGTCTGCCGGTGTTGGACGGCGAACACTAGCCATTCGGCTGGCGCAAGCGCTTATTTGCACCAACCCTTTAGCGCCTGGTGTACCTTGCCGCACCTGCCGTACTTGTAAACAGATCGATTCTGGACAACATCCCGATTTGTTGGTAATAAAAAAACAAACTGATAAAAAAGACTTGATCGTGGAGCAGGTAAGAGAAGTAAGTAAATTCTTATCACTTAAGCCGTATATGGCAGCTTACAAAATTGTGCTTATCACTAATTTTGAGGATGCCAACGCGAGCGCGCAAAATGCCCTATTGAAGACGCTTGAGGAAGCTCCCGATTTTGCGATTTTGCTGTTGACCGCGGAGAATGGCGAACAGTTGCTACCCACGATCGTCTCGCGCTGTGAAGTTGTGCGCCTGCGCCCGCTCAAGGTGGATCTGGTGTCCGATTTTCTTGTTTCGCGAGGTATTGCCGGGCCGGCTGCCAGTTTATATGCACATCTGGCGGATGGAAGGCCAGGGTATGCTTTGCATCTATCCACAGACACGCACAGTCTGTCTTTCAGGACTGAGAAACTTGATGATTTGAATAAACTACTGGCTGCGAGACTCCGTGACCGGATTCAATATGCTGAGAAATTGGTTAAAGATAAGGATGTCTTTCGCAAGACCCTTTTCATCTGGTTATCGTATTGGCGGGATGTGCTCATGAAAACATCTGGTGCCACCGCGCCGCTGACAAATATCGACCGCGCGGATGATATTGAAACCCTGTCTTACAAATTGGATATTAACACGGCGCGGATCATCACAGTTGCCGTTGAAAAAGCGATTGACATGTTGGATCGGAATGTTAATCCCAGGTTGTTGGCTGAAGTGACTCTGATGGATTGGCCCAGGGTAAAGTGAGCGCATAATGGGTTTTGCATCCGCTCCAAATCCAAAGCAATTTCAGGCCACAGTCTGGGAGATAGCCCGACAGGTGCCGGCTGGTAAGGTAGCCACGTATGGCCAGATAGCAGCCATGATCCCGCCACCTGGCACTTTAAACCAGAAGGACTATGAAGCCTTTGGCGCACGCTGGGTGGGCGGGGCGATGGCTAATTGTCCGCCCGATGTTCCCTGGCAGCGGGTTATTAATTCACAGGCTAAAATCAGTGCACGCCCAGGCGCTGTCCTGCAGAGGGAACTGCTCGAGGGCGAGGGTATTGACTTTGACGAAAAAGACAGGGTCGATTTTGATCGATTCGGATGGAATGGTCCCGATCCGGAATGGTGCAAATCTCTAAACCTGTTTATGCCAAAAGCGCTTGGGAAATCACAACCATTCCTGTTCTAAAGTCTGGAAGTATTTGCTCACGTTTTCCCAGGCTTTGCTTTTCGCCATGTTGATTGTTGTAGTGCGGACTGCTGCGTGTGCTGATCAAAGGTTTTCCGGCACAAAAAACTTTTTTCCCCTTCGGGCGAGCGAACTCTGCTAAGTGTGGCTCGCCCTGTGATGTAATATGGTGATCGATAGAACACTCCCAGATAAGGAAGATTTTTTAATGGTTTTTTCGGAGCGTACCACCGGTTTTCGTTCATTCGGACACACTGGTTGTGATGATTAAGAGTTGAGGGTGGGTACCAGTGCGTAAATACTTCTAAAAAGTGGGCACCAGCACCAAAACTTTATAGTATATTCATACAGGTGGAGCGAATATAAAGTAAAATTCTGTATTATGATCATCCCTTGGATATCTATCAATGAGCTGGTAGTTGATGGTATCTGGTTGCATCTGGCCTTTCTGATGATTATCCTTATGGTGATTGGATAGGCAGTGACTAATTTTCAAAGCCTGCGGGCTGGATTCGGAAGGTAATTTCAACGGCACTCTGATATCGATATTTGTCCAATGTATTTAAATTTGCCCAGACCTGAGTTCACATTTCTTAATGCATTGTGGACAGATCTGCATCCCCAGAAACATTTCTCTTTTCAGGCTGCTGGGTGATGCATCAGAATACGGAATATCATGATTGGGTTTATTACCCTCATCCTGAGACAAAATTACGTTACTTTCAAAACCCAGTGATTGCCAGGCGGTATCCAACTTGTAACATGGAGATGTAATCCAGGTCAATTTGAATACGCTGTAATGGCAGTTTTATTTTCGACGGTCTAGAAAGTTCGTCTTCAGGTTTGCCATTGTTTTTGTATTCAGAAACTATTTCAACTCTCTCTTTTCTATTCAACCAAAAATATAACCCTATGCCATCTGATACCCAGGTAATTTATTCGATGAACAAGGTGGGGCGTATCGTCCCACCAAACAACAAACAGGTCCTGCGTGACATTTCGCTCGGCTTTTATTATGGTGCCAAGATCGGTGTGCTCGGTCTAAACGGTGCCGGTAAATCCACATTGCTGCGCATCATGGCAGGTATTGATATTGACTATGTTGGCGAAATATCCATGTCCAAGGGCTACACCGTGGGCATGCTTGAACAGGAACCCAAGCTTGACGATTCCAAGACTGTTATTGAAATTATTCGCGAGGCAGTCCAACCAATTGTTGAAATGCTGGCCCGTTTCGATGAGGTTAATGCCAAATTTGCTGAGCCGGATGCCGATTTTGATGCCCTGATCGAAGAACAGGGCAAACTGCAAGATCGATTAGACCGGGTAGATGCCTGGAATCTCGATTCACATCTGGGCGTGGCCATGGAAGCCTTGCGCTGTCCGCCAGCTGATACGCCGATTTCGATTTGCTCGGGTGGTGAGCGCCGTCGCGTAGCGCTTACTCGTTTGCTGCTAACCGAACCCGATATATTGTTGCTGGACGAGCCGACCAACCATCTCGATGCAGAATCAGTGGCCTGGTTGGAACATCATCTGCGTGAATACAAGGGTACTGTAATCGCTGTCACGCATGATCGTTATTTCCTGGATAATGTTGCCGGATGGATCCTGGAACTTGACCGAGGATACGGCATCCCGTGGAAGGGTAATTACACTTCCTGGTTGGAGCAAAAAGGTGAACGGCTCAGGTCAGAAGAAAAATCTGAATCGCGTCGTCAGAAAACGCTTGAGCGCGAGCTGGAATGGATTCGCATGTCACCCAAGGCGCGACAGTCCAAAGGCCAGGCGCGTGTTACTGCCTATGAAAAGCTGCTTAGCCAGGAAAATGAGAAATATCGTGAGGACCTCGAAATTTACATCCCGCCGGGTCCGCGTCTTGGCGATATTGTCATCGAGATGAACAACATTACCAAGGCCTATGGCGATCGGCTAATTATTGACAACTTTAGTGGCACGATCCCGCCCGGTTCCATCGTTGGGATCGTTGGTCCGAACGGCGCCGGAAAGACCACCCTGCTGAAAATGATTACCGGGCAGGAAAAACCCGATAGCGGCAGCATCCGCATCGGCGAGACCATCACGCTTGCCTACGCTGACCAAACCCGTACGCTTGATGCTGAGAAATCCGTTTATGAAGAGATTTCGGGTGGCATGGAGGTACTGGACCTCGGCAACCGTAAGGTTAACGCGCGTGGTTACTGCTCTTCGTTTAACTTTCAAGGCACCGATCAGCAGAAAAAGATCAGCATGCTTTCAGGTGGTGAGCGCAACCGTGTTCATCTGGCAAAAACCCTGAAAGAAGGTGCCAATGTCATTATGTTGGATGAACCAACCAACGACCTGGATATCAATACCTTGCGTGCGCTTGAAGAGGCCCTGGAAGAATTTGCCGGGTGTGCCGTCGTTGTCAGTCATGATCGTTGGTTTTTGGACCGCATCTGCACCCACATTCTGGCTTTTGAAGGCGACAGTCAGGCGCGGTTCTTTATGGGTAACTGGTCAGATTATGAAAAAGATTACCATGAACGCTATGGTAAATCGGTTGAAACGCCCAAACGGGTTCAGTACAGAACCTTGAAACGCTAACCGACCTGAAATAATTAGGCTGGGAGTAAACGGGTGGATGAGTATTTTGTACTCGATCCACCCGTTTGGTATTATCTTCGGCGTTTCTCGAATACATTTCTGGGCGGTCGCGTATACAATAATAAGGGTAGATGATTATTATTGATAAATTTGGAGTATGTATGCTTGTGGGCAAACCTCTTATTGAAGCTCGTAACCTGGTTAAGCAATATGGCAGCAAGCTGGCTGTCAATGATGTCAGCTTTGAAGTTTTTGGTGGTGAAGTATTCGGATTCCTCGGTCCGAATGGCGCAGGTAAAACAACTACTATCAAGATGATTGTGGGCTTATTGCAGCCTAGTTCTGGTACAGTCAAAGTTGCCGGATATGATGTCCAATCTGAGCCTTTGCTTGCCAAAGCTTCGTGTGGCTATGTTCCAGATACTCCCAATCTTTATTCCAAATTGACGGGGCGTGAGCTGCTTCGGTTTGTTGCCGACTTGTACGATCTTGACCGTCAGCAGGTGGCACGCCGGATTGAAGAGTTGCTGCGTACCTTTGACCTGATCGATGCTGCCGATGACACACTCGATTCTTATAGCCATGGGATGCAACAAAAAGCCTCGCTCTCTGCTGCTTTGATTCATGACCCGCGTGTGCTCGTGCTTGATGAACCTACGGTTGGGCTTGATCCCAAGTCTGCCCGTCTTATCAAGGATATCTTGCGCCAAATTGCAGATCGCGGCGCTGCGGTGATGTTATCTACACATATCCTGGAAATTGCTGAGCGTATGTGTGACCGTATCGGGATCATTGATAAGGGCCAATTGGTGGGGGTTGGGACGATGGATGAGCTACGCACCCTGGGCGAAACTGCCGGTGGGGCCAGCCTGGAGGATATCTTCCTGAGCCTCACTGGTGGTGCCGAAGTGGCAGAGATTGCCGGAATATTAAAATGAGTCTACCCGCACGTAAAATGAGTCTACCCGCACGAGTTGTTCCCACGCAAATTCTTCCGGCAGTTTTGAAACTGCTGCGCTTGCGTTGGCAAATCAACTATAACAGCTTCAGGCATGCAAAGACCAAAACCAAGATTTGGACGGTTATTGGTTTGGCCGGTATATTCGGGTTTTCCGCCTTTATATTCTGGGTCAGTACCCTGTTGTTGGTATTTTTGCGTTCTCCTGCGCCGGTCAAATATCTGGGCGCAGGTGCAGGCCTCTTCCTGGATGCTATGCCGGCGCTGGTTCTCAGCACCATGTTTATCGGAATATTATTGACCAGCTTTGGGGTGTTGTTACAAGCCCTTTATCTTTCGGGTGATATGGATTTTCTGCTGACAGTTCCGGTTCCTGTTCGGGCTGTTTTTATCACCAAGTTGCTGCAGGCGGTTCTTCCAAACTTCAGCTTAATGGCTTTGTTTGGCCTGCCAGTGCTATATGGTTTAGGAATTTCAGGTGGTTATAACTTTATATATTATCCGGGCGTGCTAATAATGATGATTAGCATGACCCTGGCGGCGGCTGGTCTTTCTGCATTGTTGGTCATGGCAGTTGTTCGGATATTTCCAGCCAGGCGTGTAGCCGAAGTTCTTGGATTCTTTGGGGCGTTTCTTTCAATGGTGGTTTCTCAAAGTGGTAATTTGAGCAACTCGTTGGGTCGGGCTGGGGGATCAAATCCTGCGCAGCTGGATAAATTTTTTAATCTGGTGAAACAAGTCAGCATGCCCTGGTTACCACTCAATTGGGCTGGCAACGGTTTGGTCGATTTGGGAGAAGGTCGTTGGATTTCGGGGATTATGCTGGTCACTCTCGCTTTCGGGTTGTGCGTTGCGGTTTTTTGGTTCTCGCTCATAACGGCAGAAAGCTGGTATTACACCGGATGGGCACGCATGCAGGTCGTTTCAACAAAAAAGAAAACATCCCCGGTTGGGAGAATTTCAAATGATAAACCTGCATTTGTTTCTGCAGTGATCGAGCGATTATTCCCGGTTCCTGTGCGTGCCATTGTGCGCAGAGATTTCCTGATCCTTACCCGCGATTTGCGCCATATGTCGCAGATGATCAGCCCGCTGATTTTTGGGCTGCTTTATAGTTTCATGTTATTTCGTAGCGGAACCCAGCCACCGGTTGAGCGGGGAGAGTCAACGGCCTGGTTTATGGAATCTTTTCGGACTTTGATGGTGTACGGCAATGTGGGTATGTCGTTAATTGTGGGTTGGATGATCCTGGGGCAGCTTTCTGGAAATGGTATCTCGCGTGAAGGAAAGACGTATTGGGTGTTGAAATCGGCACCTCTGCGTTCTGAGCATCTACTTGCTGCGAAATTTATTGTTGCCTATTTACCGGCACTGGGGCTGGGTTGGTTCTTCTTGACAGGTATATCCATATTGCAAGGTATTTCTTTGATCGGGTTTTTATATGGGCTCCTGGTGGTGGCAATGTGCCTGGCAGGGTTGAATGGCATCCAGCTGGGTTTCGGTGCACTCGGCGCAAATTTAGCCTGGGAAGATCCACGCAAGATAAACTCAGGTCAGATGGGTTGCCTTGGGTCAATTTTGACCGGCATATTTTTGCCGTTGGCTTTTGGATCATTCATTGCCCCTTTGTGGGTTGCCGCCGCTTTTCATCAGCCATTGAATTATGCTTACCCGGTTGGAATCATTATTGGAGTCAGTTTTAATGGGATCTGTCTCTGGCTGCCGTTGAAAATGGCAGAGGGAAAGTTGGCAAAGTTGGGTGAGGCTTAAGTAACCGGGTATGTTTATATTCTAGATTAAATACAAAAGGACGAAGGATTGGTTCCTTCGCCCTTTTGTATTATTTACTCAGGATGGTCTGAACTAAACAAGCCTTATCAGACTACTGGACCGTCACTGTTGTCTGGCCCGGTCCCGGAAGGTTCCGTAGGCTGTCTTGGGGCAGGTGTAGGCTGTGGTGCGATAGTTGCAGGTGCCAGGTTGGCGCGTAATCCAGAGCGTTTGCCCAACTGGTAAACGCCAAAGAGAAGCAGACCAAACAGGACCAAGGGGATCAGGCGCAGAAATCCACCGATGAGCATGAACCCAAATCCGAAGGGTGAATATCGATCAGAAAACCTATCAAACCCGTGGTTGAACCCGCGACCGGCGCCGGAGCGATTATCAAATTGGCCCTGCATGCCTGGTACTTGCGGATGCTGCCAACCATTATTGCCGCCCATCATCGGACCATTATTCCAATTATTTCCCAGTAAACCAGGGTTGTTTGTATTGTTCGCGAGCATATAACTGCGCATGGTTAACGGCACGGCTACCAATGCTCCAACTACGATTAGTACAAGTAATATTCCAACAATCCATTTCCAAGTTTTTTTCATTTAAATCTCCTTTTTTTACTATCCAAATGATAGCATCCAAACAACGGTAATTTGTGCAGAATGTTTGAAGGTTTGGTAAAGATTTGGTGTAAGCCACCCCGTTGGCTGATTGTTCCCAGGCGAAGCCGATTCTATTTATCCAGATGTTTATCACTAAAGGCTAACTAAGGTAAAATCTAGCCTATGTCCAAACCAAAAACATCCCCTTTGCTTTTCTTTCTTGGTGTAATTGTCGTAATTGTGATCGCCACTTTCTTCGGTCCGGAAGAGAAAGCCCTTGGATCCAATGTGCGAATCGTGTATCTGCATGGTGCCTGGGTACTGACTGCAGAAATTGCGTTTATGGCTGCTGCTGCGGCTGGAGTGCTCGGACTGTTGGGACGTTTCGTGCCGATGCTCAGCCAGCGCAAGGCTATTTTTCTGAATTGGTCGGAATCACTCGCTCGCACAGGTATTGTATTTTGGGTGACATACCTGCCGCTTTCGTTGTGGGCTATGCAGTCGAATTGGAATGGCCTATTCCTGGCCGAGCCTCGGTTTCGCCTGGCGCTTACATTTGCTGTAGTAGGTGTTCTGATGCAATCTGGCCTATGGATCATCGGGAACAAAATGCTGACCGCCGCTGCAAATATTGCTTATATCGTTGTCTTGCGAGTCACATTTGCGACAGCAGCGAATATCATGCATCCGCCGCCCTCACCGATTTTTAACTCGGGTAATTATGTGATTATCAGCTTCTTCGTAGGCCTCAATTTGCTTACCTGGCTGGCTGCTTATTTCTTGGTTCGCTGGTTGCTCTCGTTTTCGAAAAAATAGAGTTAGTCTGAATACAATATACTTGCTGGCTGTCTTGTGGTCTTATCAACCATTCGACAGCCGTTATTTTTTTGCTGCCAGAGGCTTTTCAAAAAGAATTCATCAATGAAATTAAAACTTCAACTTGCTATCTTCACTGTCATTCGAGTTGTGCTAAACACTATGCACCGTATGGCCTATCCATTTTTAGGGGTATTTGCGCGCGGATTAGGAGTGGATATTACAACCCTCTCGCTGGTTGTTTCTTCGCGCTTTTTCATCGGAATTTTTGTCCCTTTTATTGCATCAATTTCTGATCAGCGCGGGCGCAAGTTTGGGATGCTGGCTGGGGTTGCTATTTTTAGCCTGGGGGTTGGGTTGGTTGCCGTGCACCCATCGCTAGTCACACTGTCGATTTCGCTAGTGTTGGCCCTGATCGGAAAATTTCTGTTTGACCCCGCCATGCAAGCCTTTCTGGGTGATCGTGTGCCGTATGAAAGACGTGGGCTGGCGCTCTCGGTAACGGAAATGGGATGGTCCTTCGCTTTTATTGGCGGAATTCCATTGATGGGCCTCTTAATTGCCCGATTTGGCTGGTCTGCTCCTTTCCCACTATTGGCAATTTTGGGGCTGTTGATGTTTATTGGCATCTGGTGGCTCATTCCCAGCGAAGACCCCCACCATGCGCCTTCGACAGGCCCCTGGGCAAACTTCAGGAAAGTTTTGACCCACCGTTCCACTCTGGCAGCCATCAGTATTGGACTGTGGGCCAGTGCGTCCAATGAAATGGTCAATTTGATATTTGGTGTCTGGCTGGAAGACCGATTTGCCCTAAAAATAGCAGCCCTGGGTGCGGCTTCGGCAGTGATTGGAATCTCAGAACTGGGGGGTGAGGGTTTGGTGGCGCTTTTTACGGATCGTCTTGGCAAACCACGCGCCCTGGCACTGGGGTTGTCTGCCAGCGCCATTTCAGCAATTGCGCTGCCTTTTCTTGGCCGGACGGAAGTTGGCGCATTGGTGGGTTTGTTTTTCTTTTATATAACCTTCGAATTCGTCATGGTCAGTCATGTGCCGATGATGACGGAGGTCATGCCGAGTGCGCGCGCCACAGTCATGTCTTTTAACCTCACGGGCCATTCCATTGGCCGTGGTGTTGGCGCGCTTCTGGCGGTTTTCACCTACAAGTCATTTGGTTTTCCTGTTGTGGCAGGGGTGGCGGTGGCTTTTTATATTTTTGGTTTGCTTGCACTCAGGGAAATGCAAAAGTAAAATCGAGTGATCGTCTGCAAGTTCTGGATTTTTCCAAAAAGAGCAAACGTACATAATTCCCGAAAAAGTTAGGCTGATTTTATTGTATACTGCTATGGAAACCTGACGACGGAGAAACCCAATTGATATGGATGCCGATCACCGGTTGTTTGTTGTCTTTTGGTTCAATTATCATGCTGGTCGGAGCTGTGTTCGCTTTTATCAGGCAGCGCCAAAAATTTATTGAGCGGATTTTCGTAAAAGGCGTGGTTGTCAGCCTTGAGAGGCGCAGCTCTACATCGTCAGACCATAGCAGTGGGTTCATGTTTTATCCTGTGATCGAGTTCAGAACTGCTTCTGGAGAAAACGTCCAATTCGAGTCTGATTTTGGATCGATGCCAGCGAGTTTCAGCGTTGGGCAATCTGTAAAGGTTGCGTATGACCCGGCAAATCCAGACAAGGCTGAAATCGACTCTGCTGTGAGCCGGTATCTTGTCACCACCATTCTGGGTTTCATGGGCCTGGTAATATTGTGTATTGGCGCGGTCTTTTTGTTGATGGGATTATTTATATCTCTCGGTGCGCAGTAATTCTCAAACAAATATATTTAAAACGAGGCAAACCATGGCTACCAATGAAAGAAAAGTAATTCAATCTGAAAAAGCTCCTAAAGCTATCGGCCCCTATTCTGTGGCAATTGAAAGCGGCGGTTTCGTTTTTTGTGCTGGTCAAACCGGGATCGACCCATCCACTGGTGAGCTTGTTAGCGCAGAGCTGGAAGCGCAGACCCGCCAGGTTTTAACGAATCTCAGGAGCGTACTTGAAGCAGCCGGTACAAGCCTGGATAGAGTGGTCAAGACGACTGTCTTTTTGCGTGACATGGCGGATTTTCCAAAAATGAATGCCATTTATGCTGAATATTTTTCATCCAATCCACCAGCTCGCTCGACCATTGCGGTAGCCGGGTTGCCAAAAGGCGGCATTGTGGAAATTGAAGCAATTGCAGTGAAATAAAAACCATCGGTTTGGCTGCTGATCGGTAATTCTTTTGCAATTCAAAGAGCAGCAGAAAAACCTGTTATGTGTGCCTGCTGCGCGAGAGCGGTGAGCATGGTGGTAGAATTGAAGCTTGCGTGTGTTGGGACCAGAATGGCAGCCTTTTATCTGGCTCTGGCTGGTTACCTGAATACGCCTGCCATCCTTTGGCGTAAACCAAACTGCCTGAATTGGAATGTTCCCAACAGTCTCTATTATCGTTCCCTGTCTGAATGAAGAAAAGCGTATCCGGATTTTACTGGATGCCATCTTTTCTCAGACGTATCCTTGTTCACTGCTGAATGTGACCATTGCTGATGCGGGCTCTACTGACCATACGCGTGATGTTATTTCAGCGTTCCAACGCGAATATCCTGATCTA
This sequence comes from Chloroflexota bacterium, assembly GCA_026390035.1. Lineage (GTDB taxonomy): Bacteria > Chloroflexota > Anaerolineae > Anaerolineales > Villigracilaceae > UBA5195. The sequence goes on along the minus strand of JAPLGT010000034.1, from coordinate 33,445 downwards.
CAGTTGCAGGTAGTTATGAATCTTGTAGGATCGATTCCCGCGGGCCTGAACTGTGCCATTAAGGCTTCTGACGGTGAAGTGATCTTGCGTCTCGACGCGCACTCTGCACCGTATCCCGATTACATTGAGAAATCTGTGGCAGCATTAGAGTCTGGCAAGGGTGCGAATGTGGGTGGCGTCTGGGAAATACATCCAGGGGCTGAAACTTGGATCGCAAGGTCAATTGCCCTTGCGGCTGCCCATCCTTTGGGCGTCGGTGATGCGCTTTATCGACATGCAAAGCTGGCAACCAGTGTTGATACGGTACCGTTTGGGTGCTACCGGCGCAGCCTGGTCAATAAAATTGGTGGATACGACGAGACCTTGCTGGCTAACGAAGATTATGAGTTCAATGCGCGCATTCGCCAAAGCGCCGGCAATATCTGGCTGGATCCGTCGATTCGTTCGGTTTATTATGCTCGTGCCAGTGTTTTTTCGCTGGCGCAACAATACTACCGTTATGGCTTTTGGAAGTATAAAATGCTGCGTCGTTATCCAGGCACCATACGCTGGCGACAGGCGCTGCCACCTTTCTTTGTGGCCAGCCTGATTATCGGTTTTGCCCTGGGATTGTTCCTTCCTTTTTTTCGCTGGGCGTTAGTCTGTGAGCTGTTGGTATATTTTGGAATATTAGGGCTTGGCAGTCTGCGGATTGCTGCGGCACTCAAAGAATTTTCTCCATTTGTTGGAGTGCCCCTGGCTATTGCAGTTATGCATGTTGCCTGGGGCGGTGGTTTCTTGTGGAGTATTTTCTCAAAGAAGTGGAAAGCGTGAAGAATGGCTTCTGAACCGACAAAACCGACCTGGCGTTTACGACCTGGCGAGCAGCGTGCTTTGCTGGTGCTGGGCGATTTGCTCATGGCCGCGTTGGCTTTGTTGGCAGGTATTTATTTCTGGTTTGCTGGTGATGCGTGGCTGAAAAAATTCTCGTTGGAGTTTTTCCGTTTACGTGTTCAATACTGGTTTTATCTGCTGCCGGGCGCCTGGATGCTCTTGTTGATCGAGATTTATGATCTGCATCGTGCTGCAAACTGGAGCAGGACGTTACGCGCGGTCACCGTCGCTGGCTTGATGGGTGGACTTGCATATTTATTGATTTATTTTACATCTGACGAACCTGGTCGAATTAACCGGCGCGCAGTGGCTGTCTTTTTTGTTCTGGCCATGGTTCTGACGCTTATCTGGCGTTGGATTTATATCCGTTTGATCACTTCGCAGGGAAACCAGCGGCGGGTATTGGTGGTGGGAGCAGGCGGCAATGGTCATACTTTGGCTGAAATTTACAAGTCAATCCGGCCAGCTCCGTTTATACTGGTTGCGTATATCGATGATGATCCCGAAAAGCTGGGTAAGGATGTCGAGGGTTTTCGGATTCTGGGCGGAAGCGATAAATTACTGCGTTTTATCGATGAAATGAACATTACCGATATAGTCGTGTCTATCACAGGCGAAATGCAGGGGCTAACCTTTCAGACGCTTCTGGATGTGCAGGAGCGAGGTATCGAAATTATCCGTATGCCAACGCTTTACGAGGAGTTAATGGGTCGTGTGCCGATTCACCATCTCGAGTCGGATTGGATCATCCGTTCCTTTGTAGACGAAGCTCGTTCGGGGAGTTTTTTCGAAATTGGGAAGCGTGTCCTTGACATTATTGGCTCGATTGTAGGGCTGCTGATCCTTGCGGTTCTGTTGCCGTTTTTGACCATCGCAATTTTTATTGACAGCGGTTGGCCAATTTTCTATTGGCAGGAGCGTTTGGGACGTGGTGGCAGGGAGTTCAAAATTATCAAATTCCGCACAATGCGCCAGGATGCGGAAAAAGAGGGTAAGCCCCAGATGGCCGGCGAGAATGATCCGCGTATTACGCGGGTTGGTAATTTTATGCGTATCACCCGGCTGGATGAGGTTCCACAATTTTGGAATGTTTTGCGTGGCGAAATGAGTATCGTTGGGCCACGGGCTGAACGTGCCCAATGGGTGGCTACCTTTCAACAGGAAATTCCATTTTACCGGGCGCGCTTGTTGGTCAAACCAGGCATTACAGGTTGGGCTCAAATTAATTATGGTTATGCTGCCACGGTTGAAGATACATCTGTAAAACTTGAATATGATTTGTATTACATTAAACATCGTTCGGTTGCGATGGATCTTGTCATTATTCTGCGTACCGTCAGTACGGTACTGGGCCGGAAAGGTAGATAATGAAACGATATCTTGTTACCGGTGGTGCCGGGTTTATTGGATCGCATATCGTCCGCGCCCTGCTTAAACAGGGCGATTTTGTGCGTGTTCTGGATAATTTTTCCACCGGAAAGCATGAAAACCTGACAGGGTTGGATATCGATTTGATCGAAGGTGATCTGCGTGATTCGAGCAGTGTAGCCAGGGCTGTATCTGGTATTGATATTGTTTTTCACGAGGCTGCTTTTGTTTCTGTACCGCAATCGATGCAGGACCCTTTGACTTGTTTTGAAATTAACCAGCACGGTACTGAAATGATGTTGGAGGCTGCGCGGAGAGCCGGGGTTGGGCGCGTGGTACTGGCTTCATCCTCGGCGGTTTATGGAGATTCAGATGCCATGCCGCTTGACGAAACCACAGCACTGCACCCGCTTTCTCCATATGCTGTCTCCAAACGCGTAGATGAATTGTATGCCGAACTTTATACTCGCTCTTTCGGGCTAGATGTGGTTGCCCTGCGTTATTTCAATGTTTATGGCCCGCGACAAAGGCCTGACAGTATGTATGCCGCCGCCGTGCCCATTTTTACCCGCAGGTTGATCGACGACCAGCCGGTGACCATCTTTGGGGATGGTGGCCAGACCCGCGACCTGGTATATGTCGAGGATGTTGTTCGCGCCAATCTGGCAGCTTCTGAACACCCGGCCGCGCCTGGGCAAGTATTCAATATTTGCACGGGAACTGAACTTCGTGTGATTGATTTGGTGGAAGTATTATCGAAATTGTTCCCGGCTGCGCCGGCACCTGTTTTCTCCCCTGTTCGCCAGGGAGATATTTATCGTTCGGTTGGAAGCCCACAAAAAGCAGCGACCTTGCTGGGTTTTAGCCCGCAGACCTCTCTTACAGAAGGGTTAATGGATGTTGTGGCTTGGATGAAAAAATTGTAGTTTTGGATAGTTAGTCTTTCTTTATATGAACTTTCGCTTCCGTAATCGTTTTGTCGTGTTTGCTGATTTCCTGCTCATCACCATATCGGTGTTGGGTAGTTATCTTTTACGGCTCGAATTTACCCCGGATTTTGTTCGTTTCTATCTCCAAGGGGCTTTATGGTTGCTTGGTATTTCTCTCGTCGTTAAACCGCTGATTTATTATTTTTTTGGTCTGTACCGGCGCCTTTGGATTTACGCCAGTGTTAATGAATTAAAACTGATTGCCATGGCTGTGACCACCTCTTCGGCGGTCGTCTCGGTTATCTTTGTGACTTTATTTTGGCTTGGGGTCTTTGGTCCGGGTTTCTCACGCTCTGTCCTGGCAATTGACTGGCTGCTTTCTTTACTCCTCGTGGGCGGCATGCGTTTTACGCTGCGCATGATTGCAGAATCAACATCTCCACGCAGCACAGGCAAGACGCGCAAGATCATTGTGATTGGCGCAGGCGATGCCGGTGCTCTAGTGGTTAAAGAGATGCAGAAAAATCGCCAGATCAGCCTGGAGCCGATTGGCTTTTTGGATGATGATCCTGCCAAACAGAATCATTCCCTGCTGGGTGTTCCGGTCATTGGCATGATCTCAGATCTTGGCAGGGTGCTTGACGAGCGCCCTGTGAATGAAGTTATCATTGCTATTCCATCTGCGCCAGGTCGGGTTGTACGTCTTGTGGCGGATGTTTGCCGGTTGAAAGGTGTGCCCTTCCGGACCATGCCGGGTATTTACGAATTGCTGGGTGGCAAGGTCAGCGTCAGTCGTCTGCGCGAGGTGGAGATCACTGATCTTTTACGACGCGAGCCTGTGCGTGTTCACGAAGAATTGATTGGGCAGGTTCTCAATGGGAAGCGGGTGCTTGTCACTGGGGCGGGTGGTTCCATCGGTCGCGAACTATGCCGGCAAATTGCGCGCTGGAATGCTGCCAGCTTGATATTGCTTGGACACGGTGAGAACAGCATCTTTGAAGCTTTGCTCGAACTAAAACAAGATTACCCCGGTCTTGAACTGATCCCCGTAATTGCGGATGTGCGCGATACTCTTCGTTTGCAAGCTGTCTTCGAACGCTATTCGCCTGAAGTTGTCTTCCATGCCGCTGCGCACAAACACGTTCCACTTATGCAAATTAATGTGGAAGAAGCGGTGGCGAACAATATCCTTGGCACTCGGAATATTGTCGAAATTGCAGATCGTTGCGATGTGAAACGGTTGGTATTGATTTCCACTGATAAGGCAGTTCACCCGGCCAATGTTTATGGAGCTACAAAACGAATGGCTGAGATGATCGTGCTGGATGCGGCTGGTCGCACTGGCAAAGCATTTTCAGTTGTCCGTTTTGGGAATGTTCTGGGCAGTCGCGGATCGGTAGTGCCTTTGTTCAAGCGGATGATCGCCAGCGGTGGTCCCTTGCAAATAACCCACCCCGATATGTTTCGATTTTTTATGACCATTCCAGAGGCTGTGCATCTGGTATTGCAAGCGGCCGCGATGGGAACGGGGGGTGAGGCTTTTCTGCTTAACATGGGTGAGCAAATTCGTATACTTGATCTGGCTGAAGATCTCATTCGTCTTTCCGGGCTTGAACCAGGACGAGATATTGAAATAATATTTACAGGCGTCCGACCCGGCGAGAAGCTGCGGGAGGAGTTGTGGGAAATTGACAAAACTTATGACCGTACTGCTCATCCAGATATTTTCCGTTCGACAAGCGAGAATATGGTTTCCAGACTTGTATTGAGTGACAGTCTTGAACGGCTGGCTGCCTTTGTGGATAAGAGCCAGCCAGAAGAAATCATCAGCCTGCTCGATGAAGTTGTTCCCGGTTCAGCAATTCGGGCCACATTGCCTCCGGCAGATGTTACGGATGTTGTTTAATACCGAAGTGTGAGACGAAAACGGATGCCCCTGGTTTCTAATGTCGAATGGAATAATTTTCTTAAAAATTACCCCAATGCCCATGTTTTGCAAATGGCTGAATGGGGTGAATTAAAATCTTACTTTGGGTGGGATGTCTTGCGCGTTATTTCTGGCGCTGAAGGTATTCAACTTCTTTTTCGTAAACTTCCGTTTGGTTTCACAATTGCTTATGCCGCTCGACCCGTCTCAGGAAGCCATTTTCAAAAAATGAGTGCAGAATTGAGGGCGGAAATCGACGCTGTTTGCAGAAAAAAACATGCTGTATTTCTGAAAATCGAACCGGATGCTTGGGATTCCGAACCTAATGCTCTGGACCCCTCGGAATGGATGCTGCGAACTTCTCCACATAATATTCAGCCACCCCGTACTATCATTGTGTCTCTTGAAGGCAGCGAAGACGATATCCTTGCACGTATGAAGCAAAAGTGCCGCTACAACATTCGCCTGGCAGAGAAAAAGGGTATCCATATCCGTGCCTGGGATGATTTGAGTGGCTTTTACCAACTTATGCAGGTGACAGGTGGCCGGGACGGGTTTGGTGTGCATGCGCAGGAATATTACCGCAGGGCTTACGAACTATTTCATCCGGTGGGGAAGGCCGAGCTGCTGCTGGCCGAGTTCGAGGGAAAACCGTTGGCAGCATTGATGATCTTTGCATCTGGCGCGCGTAGTTGGTATTTATACGGCGCATCCAACGACGAAGAGCGCAACCGTATGCCAACCTATTTGTTGCAATGGCAGGCCATCAAATGGGCGAAAGACCGTGGCTGCCTGGATTATGATCTGTGGGGTGTCCCAGACGAAGATGAACCTGTATTGGAAGCGCAGTTCGAGACTCGGCATGACGGCTTATGGGGCGTTTACCGCTTCAAGCGCGGTTTTGGCGGCCAGGTAAGGCGGGCTGCCCAGGCGCTTGACAGAGTCTATATGCCCTGGCTATACCGGTTGTACTCCTGGCGTATGAGAAAAGATATCTAAATTCAATTGAATAATGGCGTAAGGGCTAGATCTTGATTGGGTTTGCCTCGCAGGTGTTTGTTCTTTCACTACGCAGCTCTGTGTTTGCAATAACCACAAAAAAAACTTTACACTACTTTTTTTAACAGAGATTATTGTAAACATCAGTGACGTTAAATTATAAAAATCAAAAAGGTCGGAAAGCGATTGCATGCTTTCCGACCTTTTTTTGCGATCAATCCTTAATCGGCTTTAAGAATGTGGGTCAGAATTGTGGCGCCACTGCCACCAATATTCTGAGCCATGCCTATTTTTGCGCCATCAACCTGCCCTTGTCCGCATTCTCCTCGCAGCTGTTGGATCACTTCGACAATTTGATACATCCCTGTCGCACCAACCGGGTGTCCGCGGGCTTTTAAACCACCTCGGGTGCAAATCGGGATCCTGCCGCCCGCTAACTTGATCTCATTTTCCAGACCAAGTCTTGGACCTTTTCCGCGTTCGGCAAAACCACAGGCTTCGAGCGAAAGCGCCGTCATGATTGAGAATGCATCGTGAAGCTCAAATAGGTCCAGATCTGCGGCCCCAACCCCGGCCATTGCGAAGGATCTTTGCGGCTGTGGATTGCAATTGTGTCTGTCGCTGAGGCAGAGCCTGCTACCAGAATTCGAGGCCTGCCTGGCATGGATCGGACTTTTTCAGCCGGAACAATGATCACTGCCGCGGCGCCGTCTCCAATCGGAGACGCATCCAGAAGATTGATGGGTGTCGCCACCATCGAAGATTTTTCGAACTGATCAACTGTGATCTTGTCGTGCAGGCGCGCATAAGGGTTATGCATGGCGTTGGCATGCGAATTAATGGAAAACGGCGCAAAATCGATGTGTTTCCAGCCGAATTCATACATGTAACGGCGCATTATCAGGGCATTTAAACTTACGAAGGAGATACCTTGCTCAACTTCATAATCAGCATCTGCGGCAGTGGCAAGAGCTGCGGTCACATCATGCCCGGCTTTGTCGGTCATTTTCTCAACGCCAACCACAAGTGCCGATTCCATTTCACCTGCAGCCACCGCCATCACTCCGGCACGAAAAGCTGCGGCGCCTGATGCGCAGGCGGCCTCAATCTTGACAGCTTCTGCCCGCCACATTCCCACCCAGTCAGCAATGAAGGTGCCCAACTGGTTTTGTCCGCCGATCAAGGGCGAGAGCATGTTGCCCACAAATAGGCCGTCGGGATGTTCAAGCCCGGAATCATGCATGGCAGCAAATGCAGCTTCCCCAGCGATTTCGCGTAGGGATTTATCCCAGTGTTCGTCAATGACAGTTTGTCCTATACCTAACACAGCTACTTGTCGCATAAAATTCTCCACGATGTTTATCTCTATTATTTTACCGGATAGTGCTCTCAAGAGCTATCCAGGTTCTGCGCACCAGCGCAATTCTGGCATATACTATTCAAAAGCTAATATATTGTTTATCGGAGGAATTCTTATGATAAAAATACATCAATTCCTGGGCGGATTCTTGATCATTGTTGTTCTCGCCGGCTGCAGTAATCAGGCTTCTGTCCTTCCTACCCCATCCCCATCCCAGTTACCTCAACCGACCATGCCCGCAGCAGCCACTGTGGAAGTTATTCCAATTGCGCCGGGTGTCAAGATCCCGGCGCTGACTGGTGATTGGCAGATCACATTGAACCAATCTGGCGGGATCATGGGAATGTCGCGCACTCTGCTGATCTCCAGCAGCGGAGATATTAGCCTGACCGATTTGCGCAGCAAAAAAACCAGCCGGGCCGTCCTATCAGCAGAGGAAATGCTAACCTTGACCGGGTTGGTGGCAGATAGTAGATATGAACCAGCTTCGGCGCCATCTGGTTGTGCTGATTGTTTTATCTTTGATCTCGAAATAGTGAGTGGCACTGAAAAGTTTGGTGTTCAAATGAATCAGATAGAGTTGGTCAATTCAGGTTTACAACCGCTGATCACATTGCTGACAAAATTTTCCAACAATGCTGGAAAGTAAACTCAACTTGAACAGAAATGATTGGGTTGATGCCCTTGTGCAGGGTTTGTCTGATGTGGACGAAGACACGGCCAGCTTTATCGTCAACCGCAGGGTGTCCATTGGCTTTTGGAAGAAAGGCGCACATGTCGGCGCCTTCTGGCTTCCTGGGAGGCGGATCTATCTTAATCTGAAATATTTTTCCCTGCAGACTGATCCAGCTGATCCGCACCTTTATAGCCTGATAATCCATGAAGTCTGCCATTTGAGGCAGGGCCTACAAACCGCACTGTCGATATATGGAGAGTTGGAAGCCTGGCAGCTCGGATTCCGGGTTTACCAGCAGCTTACCGGTCAGCCAGATCATCAGAATTTAATCGAGTTGATGTCTTTGCCTATGGGCACGGATCGGGAAATATTGAGGCGAGCGCAAGTGTTGATGCAGGTATATGCCGGGAAAAATTATCGCGCTGATCTTTTGCCTTTATATCCTTTTGGCCGCGAGCTAAGATACCGTCTCGGTTTGTGAAACGAAAAAAAGCTGAAGTTCATTTGTGGTCTGGAAAGTTAAAAGTGCTAGGCTCTGGAACCAGAAATATCCGCGAAAACGCTTGAAATGCAACTTTCGAGTATTCACCGCATCTGATAAAATGAATTATCCAATAAAAAGAGGTTCATGATGTCTTTCAATCTTAGCGGTTTGTCCCTATCTTCAAATGCAGTTGATGAAAAGCATGTTAAAGTGTTGGTGCTTGGCTCAGGTCCGGCCGGGCTGACTGCGGCTTTATACGCTGCCCGTGCTGAGTTGGAACCCGTCGTATTGACAGGTACTGAATTGGGTGGTCAGGCAGCTCTGACCCACACTATTGAAAATTATCCCGGTTTCCCAGATGGCGTGGGCGGATCAGAACTGGGCGATTTGTTTCAAAAACAAGCTGAGAGATTCGGCGCGAAGGTCGAGTTTGACACGGCTGTAAGTGTGGATCTTTCTGAACGTCCTTATAAAGTAAATACTGAAAATGGGATGTATCTGGCTGATACCCTGATCGTTGCCACTGGTGCGCGACCGAACCATTTGGAAGTTCCTGGTGAGGTGGCATTGACGGGCAAGGGTGTTTCTTACTGCGCGACCTGCGATGGCTGGTTTTTTAAAGAAAAGAAAGTTGTTGTTGTGGGTGGTGGGGATAGTGCTCTTGAAGAGGGCCTGTTCTTAACGCGTTTTGCATCTTCTGTCACCATCATCCATCGCCGCGATACTTTGCGGGCTGGCAAAGTGCTTCAGAACCGTGCATTGTCTGACTCCAAGGTTAATTTCATCTGGAATTCCGTTGTTACCGAAGTAGTTGGTACAGATAAAGTTACTGCCCTCAAGCTTGAAAACACTGTGACAGGTGCCAAATCTACGCTGCAGGCCGATGGACTGTTTATTTTTATCGGTCACACCCCCAATACGCAAATGTTTAAGGGCCAGCTGGAGATGGATGAACTTGGTTATATCAATACAAATCACTTTATGGAGACTAACAAACCTGGCCTTTTTGTGGCAGGTGAAGTTTCCGATTCGCATTATCGTCAGGTAATCACATCTGCCGGCATGGGCGCATCTGCTGCGATCCAGGCGACGCATTTTCTTGAAAAAGAAACTGTAAATTCGTAAATTCACATTCTTGATTTCTTTCATAAAACGCTGTTTTGGTTACAATTTGCGGTTATTTTGTGACAAAAGCGACTATACCTTTATTTGATTTGAATTAAAATTCAGCCAATCCCGAAATAAAATGACGTTTTCGGGATTATTGGCTGTCACTATGCTTTTTTAAGGAGGAGCAATGGCTAAAGTTTCTATTATTGGTGCCGGCATGACTGGTGCTACCACAGCTCATTGGCTGGCGGAACGTGAACTGGCAGATATTGTGCTGGTGGACGTGTTGGAAGGTATGCCTCAAGGCAAGGCTCTTGATATGTTCGAAGCGATGCCAATTATTGGCAAGGATGTCGACATCGTCGGCTCGAACAGTTATGAAGCTACCAAGGATTCAGATATTATCGTCATCACAGCTGGTTTGCCTCGCAAACCGGGTATGAGCCGCGATGATTTATTGACTGCCAATGCTGATATCGTTGGCAAGGCCACCACTGAGACCCTGAAATATTCACCAGATGCTATTTTTGTCGTTCTCACCAACCCGCTCGACACAATGGCTTACCTTGCGATGAAGATTGGCAATATCCCAGCTCATCGTGTCATTGGTCAGGCTGGCATTCTTGATTCGGCTCGCATGCGCGCTTTTGTGGCCATGGAAACCGGTGTGAGTGTTGAAAATATTGCTTGTTATGTATTGGGTGGTCATGGCGATGAAATGGTGCCATTGACGAAACATTCCAATATCGCCGGTATTCCCCTCCGTGACTACCTCTCAGCGGAAAAGCTGGAAGCCATTGTCAATCGTACACGCAAGGGCGGTGGTGAGATCGTCAGCTTGCTCAAAACCGGATCGGCATTCTATGCGCCATCGGCTGCGATTGCTCAGATGGTGGAGGCCATTCTGAAAGATAAGCACCTGATCGTGCCCTGTGCGGCTTATATGCAAGGCGAATATGGCCTAACTGACATGTTCTTCGGCGTGCCCGTACAGCTTGGCCGCAAAGGTATTGAACGGATTGTCGAGTACAAACTCGATGATGATGATCAGGCTTCCTTTGATAAGTCTGCAGCGTCTGTAAAAGACACCATCAATGCTCTCAAGAATCTTGTCAAAATCTAAGATTTGAAGGAGCGCTATGCTACGTGCTCCTGTATTAATGGCAAAGAGGAGAAAATTATGATCTTGCACGAAAAAATTGCTGCACAACTGCCTGAATGGCGTAACCGCTATAAGGCTCTGGCCAAAGAGCATGCCGATGTTGTGGTTGATAAAGTCACCATTGGGCAGGTTGTTGGTGGTATGCGTGATATCAAATCGTTGGTAACTGATATTTCCTTTGTTGATCCTGCAGAAGGGATCCGTTTCCGTGGTAAATCCATCCCTGAGGTGCTAAAGGCTCTGCCTAAACCGCGCGGCGCCAAAATACCTTATGTGGGTGGTCTTTATTATCTTTTGATGATTGGCGAAGTTCCGACTCGCGAGCAGGCCCTGCTTGTGGAAGCCGAATGGGCCAAACGGGCTGATGTTCCGGACTATGTCTATAAAATGATCAAGTCCATGCCTAAGGAAACTCATCCGATGACCTTGCTCTCGCAGGCGGTGTTAGCCTTGCAGAATGGGTCGGCCTTTGCCGCACAGTACCATGCCGGTATGAAAAAAGATGCTTATTGGGAACCGGCGCTGGAAGATAGTCTGGATTTGACTGCAAAACTGCCCGTGATTGCAGCTTTCATCTATCGTATGAAGTATTTTGGCGAAACCAAAAAACCAAAGTACAGCGCCAAACTCGATTACGGCGCAAATTTTGCCAAGATGATGGGTGTTGCTGACCAGAAGGGTTATGCAGATCTTGCCCGTCTCTACTTTATTTTGCACAGCGATCATGAGTCCGGTAACGTCTCGGCGCACACCATGCACCTGGTTGGATCTGCGTTATCCGATCCGTATCTGTCCTTCTCTGCGTCACTTAATGGCCTTGCAGGGCCTCTGCATGGTTTAGCCAACCAGGAATGCCTTGGCTGGCTGCTGGATGTTCACAAGATGTTTGGTGGTGTACCTTCACGTGAAGATCTGTATAAATTTGCGTGGGATACCCTTAACAGTGGCAAGGTCATCCCGGGCTACGGTCACGCCGTTTTGCGTGTCCCCGATCCGCGTTTTACCGCCCAGATGCAGTTTGCGAAGGAACGTTTTCCACAGGATGAACTTTTGCGCCTGGCAGACATGGTCTTTGACGTGGTTCCGTCTGTGCTGAGAGAACAGGGCAAAGCCAAGAACCCTGCCCCGAATGTGGATGCCATTTCGGGAACACTCCAATATTATTACGGGGTGCGTGATTTCGACTTCTACACAGTCTTGTTTGGTGTAGGACGTGCCCTGGGCGTTACCCCCAATTATGTGTGGGCGCGTGCGCTTGGTCAGCCAATCGAACGCCCAAAATCGCTCTCGACCAAGATGCTCGAAGACCTGGCCAAAGCGGCTCAACCTGCTTGAAACTCTGGATTAAACAAAAAATGGACACCCATAACGGGTGTCCATTTTTTGTTGTGTAGTTGAAATAATATTATTGCTGTGTTTCCAGGCTTTCCATTAAGAAGGCAAAATCAAAGGCAATCTCTTTGAGAAAATCATAGCGTCCTGATGCACCCGCATGCCCGGCATCGAAGTTGGTTTTGAGCAGCAACAAGTTGTTATCTGTTTTCAGAGCGCGTAGTTTGGCCACAAACTTGGCAGGTTCCCAGTAAGCAACCCGCGGGTCATTTAGACCTGTGGTGATGAGCATATTTGGGTAGTTTGTTGGGCGAATATTATCATAGGGAGAATAGGACAGCATGTAATCGAAATATTCCTTGTCATCCGGGTTGCCCCATTGTTCATATTCCAGGGTGGTCAGTGGAATACTGGGATCGCTCATGGTGTTGACCACATCCACGAAGGGGACTTTGGCTATCACGGTTTTGAAAAGATCCGGACGCATGGTAACAGCTGCGCCGACCAACAGTCCGCCAGCGCTGCCGCCCTGGATGGCGAGTTTTTCGTGATTTGTGTAGCCTTCGTTAATTAAAGCATCTGCGCAGGCGATAAAATCGGTGAAGGTATTGCGTTTTTTCAACATCTTTCCATCTTCGTACCATGCTCGTCCCATTTCTGACCCGCCGCGAATGTGGCCCATGGCGTACACAAAACCGCGTTCCAGCAGGCTCAGGCGATTTGCATTGAAGGCCGGATCTGTACTGTAGCCGTAGGATCCATAGCTATAAAGCAAGCAAGGGTGTGAACCATCTCTGACCAGCCCTTTTTTGTAAACAATCGAGATTGGTACTCGGGTTCCATCCGGGGCACTGGCATGGATACGTTCTGAAACAAAATCTTCTTTGTTATAGCCACTGGGGATTTCTTGTTCTTTGCGCACGATCCAGGCATGGCTGTCCATAGCGTAGTCAATTATGGAATTGGGGGTGACAAGTGATGTGTAATTGAAGCGGAAGAAATTACTTTCAAATTCCGGGTTCTTTTCTGTCATGATCATATAAGCAGGCTCAGGAAATTGTACGTAATGCAACTTGCTGTTGCCATCCGGCCCAGAGATGCGAATTTGATGCAAGCCATCCTTGCGTTCAATGATGATCAAATGGTTCTGAAACGCTTCAAGTTCTTCCACCAACACATCCGGCCGGTGTGGGATGATCTCAGTCCAGTTTTCCTTGCCCGGTTTGCTGGTTTGCGTGAGCATTACTTTGAAATTTTGGGCGTTTTCATTGGTGATGATGATAAATGAATCATCGTGGTGGGTGGCATAATATTCGATGCCGTGCTGGCGTGCCTGCAGCAGCTGTAAGTCGTTGGTGGGTTTGTCAGCCGGCAGAAAGCGCATTTCACGTGTATTCGTGCTGACATGGTAGGTCATAATATAGGCATTGCTGCGCGTTTTTGTAACGAAAAGGAAAAAAGTTTCATCATCTTCGTGGAAAACCATTTCATCTTTATCTATATCTGTGCCCAGGGTGTGGCGGTACAGCTTGAATGGCCTCTGGGCTGGGTCCAGTGCCAGGTAGAAGAAGGTTTGGCTGTCAGATGCCCATTCCACGCCGCTGTGGGCATAAACAGACCCCCAGGTATTTGAGAAGGTTTCGGGAAGGTTTTCTCCGGTGACCAGATCTTTGATGTACAGCAAGCAATTTTCGGAACCATCCGGGTCAACCGAATAAGCCAGCTTGTTTCCGTCAGGGCTGACCGAGAATGCGCCAATCCGACAGAAGGTTTTGCCTTCTGCAAGTGTATTTTGGTCAAGCAGAATTTCCTCTGGCCCATCAAGTGTGTCTTTTTTTCGGCAATATAAGGGATATTGTTTGCCTTGCTCATTGCGGGTGTAATAAAAGTAGCTGCCATTTTTTTCCGGGGCAGACGTGTCGGTTTCCTTGATTCGTCCTTTCATCTCCAGAAAGAGTTTTTCTTGCAGCGGCAGCGTATGCTGCATAACTTCATCCAGATAATCACTTTCCGCTTTTAGATATTGGATGACTGGCGGGTCTTCGCGAAAACGCATCCAAAAATAGTCGTCCGTGCGGTTTTGGCCATGCTGGCTGATGCTGTGCGGATGTTTTGGAGCAAGGGGAAATGATTGGTTTGTCACGATAGGCCTCCCAGGGAATATTCAGGCTTGAATTGGTGCCTTGCGGGATTGAAGATAGCGCACCAGGTCTGGTGTTGGGTTCTCATACTCCTGGTTCATCAGGTCTGATGAGATGATGAAATCTGCTGTGGCGCGATTTGAAGCAGTAGGAATATTATACAAAACTGCCAGGCGCAGCAAGGCTTTGATATCCGGATCATGCGGTTGGGGTTCGAGTGGATCCCAAAAAAAGATCAGAAAGTCAATTTCGCCTTCGGCGATTTTTGCACCGATTTGCTGGTCCCCGCCAATTGGACCACTCTTAAATTGGGTGATTGGCAAGCCTAATTCATTCTCCAATAAGCTGCCGGTAGTGCCTGTGCCGAAGAGGTGGTGATGCGAAAGCGTCTCCCGATTGAACCGTGTCCATTCGAGCAGATCCTTTTTCTTATTGTCGTGTGCAACCAAAGCGATCTGTTTTTTTACGCCGATGATTGAGTGGTTATTACTCATTTTTACCTGACCTTTTTTCGTACTTGTTCTTAGAGAATACTTGACACATTATTTGTTTGAGATGAAAAACTCCCCGCATGAGCGGGGAGTTCACATGCTTAGGGTTTTGGCGTTGCTTCTGGTGCTACACCCTGCCAGGAAAACACTCGTTGCGTGGAGTTTTCTCCTGCGTTATCCCAGATGGGCTGGCCCTGGTCATCTGTGCCGGTCTGCCGGACAGTTGATATAAACCATCTGAAAATATGTGGGGTGTTGTCTTTTGGTCGGAAGGAAACCGGGACGATGAATTTCGTGTCGCTGGCATAGTCAATCAGGCGACGTCCCTGGCCTTCGGTTACATCTTCGATGGTGATGATGTAGGCTTCATTATCCCGCAAGGTACCGATGGATGCCCATTGGAGCGTGATATTATCGTTTGCCAGTGTAAAGGATGCGCCATCGGCAGGTAGTAACAGGTTCGCGGCCGGATAAGGCGGCGGGATGGTGGCTGTGGGGGTTGGGCCTGGTGTTGCCGCGCGTTCACATAGCGGCACCGTCAGGTTCATTCCAAGGAAAACGGTATCAGTGCTCAGCCCATTGTAAGCTTTGATGGCATCGCCTGGAACGGCATAGTTTGCTGAAATAGTACCCAGTGTATCGCCGTCTTGAACGGTGTAGGTGACTTTTTCGCAAGCTGCCAGGGTGGCTTGGGCCGCTTCGAGGGTTGCAGTGGCTTCTGGGAGTGGGGTTGGGGTGGGGTAGGGTATTTTAATTGCCTGCCCAATCGACAGCGTGTTGCAGGCTACTGGAAGGTTATTCAGGATGATGATACTCTGAACCGACACGCCAAAACTGACTGCGATGGATGTGCAGGTATCACCGGCGGCGATGGTGTAATCATGAGGCGGTTGGGTTGTGGCAGTTGGTACCGGAGTGGATGTGGCTGCTTCAGTGAATACCACTGTCACTGTCGGGGTCGGAGTATTGGTTGGTGTGCCTTGTGCTGCGCCGGCGGCTGAAGGGCTGCTACCGGTCATGCGCATCACAAAAAACACAAGTGCTGCGCCTACGATCAGGAACAAGGCCAGCAATCCGAGCACAGTAGGTAGACTGAGCGTGATCTCGGGCATGCGGCTGGCCTGTGTGGATGCAGGTTTTTTGGCTTCCACCGTCAGGCTGAGTTCCGTGCCACACACAAGACAACGAGTGGCATTTTCCGCCAGTCGTGTGCCACAGGTGGGACAAATTTTTGTATTGGGGGTTGATGTGGTTTCTGGACTCATACAATCGAAAATTATACCATGCTAAAAAGAACACTTTTCATGCACGTTGTCAAACGGAAATGAGCTGGGGTGCATATGCCCGTGTGCACATTATAAGGGCAGTTTTACATTTCTGGTTGAGCCGGCGGGATATTGTAACTTTTAGGGGCAGTGACGATTTCATTTGCGTTGACGAAAAAAATCTAAAATGTCATCGTGTGTTACTATCCTTCTTTGCTGAGAATAGCTGTATTAATGCTTTCGTGTTGTGTACTCTGCTATAATTCACGCTCGATGAACTTAAATTACGATCTTTATCGTAGCATGCTGCTTATTCGCCGCTTTGAAGAGCGCGCTCTGGCCGAATTTTCTGCCGGAAAACTGTTCGGCACCACGCACGCTTATATCGGCCAGGAAGCCGATGCAGCGGCCATTTTCTCTGTGGCTGGTTCAGATGATATAGTCTGGAGTAATCATCGCTGTCACGGCCATTTTTTGGCTTATGGGGGCGATCCTTATGGGCTTGCAGCTGAGCTGATGGGGAAGGCTACTGGTCTGGTTGGCGGGAGAGGTGGCAGTCAGCATATTCAGTGGCGTAATTTTTATTCCAACGGCATTCAGGGTGGTATCGTTCCGGTGGCCACCGGGATGGCTTTGGCGCAAAAAGTACAAAAAACGGGCAATATCACCATGGTGTTTATAGGGGATGGCACTCTTGGCGAAGGTGCGCTTTACGAAAGCCTCAATATTGCCGCGCTTTGGGCACTGCCGGTTTTATTTATTGTCGAAGAAAATCGCTTTGCTCAGACCACCCCACTTGAGAAGGGCGTTAGTGGTTCCATTCCCGCCCGTTTTGAAGCCTTCGGAATAAAGACTTATGAACTGGATTCGAGTGACGTGCTTTTGCTGCGTACTGTTGCAGAAGCAGGTTTTCAATTTGTGCGAGAGAATTGTGCTCCAGCAGCCCTGGTATTGCACACCTATCGTTTTTCAGCCCATAGTAAAGGGGACGATCCTCGGGATAGGGAAACGATCGCCAAAATGCGCGCCCAATTTGACCCGTTGAGTATCCATGCGCCGCGTCTTGCCTCTGCCGAACTGGGGCAAGCTGAATCCGATGTCTCTGCTGTCATTGATGCAGCTTTTACAAGTGCTTATGCTGATTTGTTTCCATTGTTAACTGAAAGCAGCACCCAGGGAGATAGGTAACCAGGTGGTGCTGATTCCAAAATTACCTGTATACCACTTACTTTATGCCAACAGTTCTCGAACGACTTAATTTTGCTTTACAACACGTTATGGAAACCGATGAACGGGTTTATTTGCTCGGCGAGGATATTCTCGATCCGTATGGGGGTGCTTTCAAAGTCACCCGCGGACTTTCCAGCCGGTTTCCGGAAAGAGTCCTGACGACACCCATCTCTGAATCGGCTATTGTCGGTATTTGCAATGGCATGGCCATGCGTGGGCTTCGCCCAGTTGCTGAAATTATGTTTGGCGATTTCCTTACACTTACAGCCGATCAACTTATCAACCATGCTGCCAAATTTCGTTGGATGTACAACGACCAGGTGCGGGTCCCGGTCGTCGTACGTGCGCCGATGGGTGGGCGGCGTGGCTATGGTCCGACACACTCCCAGTCACTTGAAAAAATATTTTTAGGGATACCAGGTCTGCGGGTCATCGCTCCAAATACGCTCTCTGACCCGGCTGGCTTACTCGAATCCGCCATTCTCCAGGAAGAAGGCCCAATCCTGTTTGTTGAGCACAAATTACTGTATACCTGCGCCGTGCTCGAACCCGGAAAGGGTGATCTGGTCGATTTCGATATTGAAAATATTGGCGTTCAAAACCCTGCCCATATATTGCGATTTTCGGCTGCGCCGCAGGCGCAGCTAAGCATTGCAACGTATGGCTATAACTTCGAACTTGTCCGTGCGGCAGCGTTAAAATTGGCGTATGAGTACGAAATTTTTGCAGAGATTGTTTTATTCAGTCAGCTCAGCCCGTTTGAGCTTTCTCCGCTGATTGATTCCGCCAAGCGTACTAAACATTTGTTGACTGTTGAAGAAGGCACCCTGACCCTGGGTTGGGGTGCGGAAGTTGCAGCTCAAACTGCCGGGTTGGTTTCTAATCTGAAATTTCGGCGCGCAGCTGCTTTGGATCTGCCAATTGCGAATGCCAAAACGCTTGAAGATGCGATTCTACCGTCGCTAGATAAGATCGTTCAGATGGCGCTGGAAGTGCTTAAATAGAAAGCAGTGGCAAGCCATGCCTGCCACTGCTTGATTGCTACAGTATTCGTGCCAGGTTTACATGGTTGGGGCAGCCGTCAGCGCAGCCTTGGCTGCGTTATAAGCCTGTCCGGTCAGGTGGCTTCCGATGGTGGTTGTATAGGCTACAGCGAAGAGCAAACCAATCCCACAGACGAGTGATCCGAGTGGGGCCAGGATGATATTAGCAAGTCCAATGCCCAAAATCACCATGATATAAGGCCCTGGAGCAGCGCGAACCATTCCAAAGATTTCGTTGAAGCGAAAGGCGGCCGAGAGTTCACCGCTGGCAGCGAGGTTACCAGTTGCAGCTGGAATAATAAAACCTGCGACGATTGCCAAAATAGTAATAAAACAGGTCATACATAGCCCGACAATGGTTGCTATGACACCGGCTGCATTTGAATTGCTGTTTCCCATGGCAGTTGCGATGCCAATTGTGGCAGTTTGTCCGCAGATAACGATCAAGATAATCGGCAGGGCATATGCCAGGCTGACGACAAATGCCTGGAAGCCTTTTTGTAAAAAGCCACTGAAATCAGTCCAATCAGGCAGCATGTCGGGTTCATTGTTAATTACCCGGCGGGTGATTTCCAGACCCCAGCCCATTAAGACAATTGAACCAATCACCGGGATTAAAAATACCACTGCTGCGATGCCCATTTTTTTCAGCCAGTCAGTGTCTTGAAAAGAAAATGTAAAAGCGCGACCAAAATCCATAAGTTCCTCCATTTTGATAATTAAGATGGGCCAATTATGTTTCAAAACAAGTAAAATTGCAACACCAAAAATAAAAACAGGAAAATCATGACTTCTCTTGCCATCCTTGTGCCTTTATTGAATGCCAACGAACCGGAAGCCCGGTTGGTTTCAGTTCACTTTGCGAATGGGCTGCCTGTTCAAAAAGGTGATTTGTTGTTCACGATCGAGACGACCAAAGCCGCTGCAGATATCGAAGCGTCAGATTCTGGTTTTTTGCGAATGGTGGCTGCTGAAGGTGATATTTTGGCGGTTGGGGATATATTGGCGTTTCTGACAAGCACTTCTGATGAGGCTCTTGATCTACCAGCCCGAGATTTGCCGGCTGAAAAACAGGTTGAACAACCTACCAGTACAACCGAATCTGACCAGGGTGAACTGCGTATAACACAGCCTGCCCGCAACCTGGCTAAATCGCTTGGTCTTGATTTATCCAAATTGCCAAAGGATCGTTTGATTACCGAGGCGGTAGTCCGGCAGCTGGTCGTGCCGTCCAATGTGCCGGCACCTCGTCAGATCAACGCACAAATATTGATCTATGGTGCTGGCGGGCATTCAAAGGCCGTTATGGAAATGGCGCGGGCGATTGGCGTGTTCCGGATTGCCGGGATTGTTGATGATAATGCAGCCCTGAAAGGCACCTCGGTTTTAGGAATTCCGGTGCTGGGTACGCGGGAGATTCTTCCAGAATTGTACGATCAAGGCATCCGATTTGCTGCGAATGGGGTTGGGGGAATAATCAATATAGGTGTCCGAATAAGTTTATTCAACTTGCTTGCCGGCAACGGGTTTGCATTTCCGGCACTTTGCCACCCACGAGCTACCATCGAGGCATCTGCGCAAATTTTTGATGGTGTCCAGGTTTTTGCCAATGCCTATGTTGGGTCTTCAGTGGTTCTTCACGAAAAATGCATGATTAACACTGGCGCGATCGTTTCGCATGATTGTGAAATTGGGTCCTTTACGCACATCGCTCCGGGTGCCATGTTGGCAGGCATGGTGCAGGTAGGCGAAAAAGCACTGGTTGGCATGGGTGTTACAACGGCTATTGGTATCAAAATTGGTTCCGGGGCTCGCATTGGCAATGGGGCCATCCTGTTGGCGGATGTGCCTGAACGTGCAATTGTACCTGCGGGCAAAGTCTGGAGTGTATAACACTTTATGTGTCGTATATTTCATCAGCGGGAGTACTGGCTGGTGGAAGGAATAATTCTGGATAGGTGAGAATTATTCCTTGTGATATTTTGCGAGTGTTTTGTGCGGGTATGCGCAGAATTCTACTGACTCATTCTAATATTTTTTCTAGCCCCGTTTTTTTTATCTGAGGTGCTGATTACGTTGAAATTGGAGATGATCATGATTGATCCGGTGATATTTTCTTTCCATATTGGCAGTTTTGAGTTTGCTTTACGCTGGTATGGTGTATTTGTAATGACGGGCGTGGTAGTTGCTGCCTGGTTTGCCGGGCGCGAGGTTACCCGTCAGGGTGAAAATGGCGAATCGATTTGGGATGCGTTGGTCTGGATCTTGCCAGCAGGCATTATTGGTGCGCGCTTATGGTATGTGGTCAACGCTACCCTGGGTGGCAATGCATACTACCTTCAGAACCCTGTTCAAATTCTCAATATCCCTCAAGGTGGTTTGCACTTTTATGGTGGTTTACTATTTGGCGCGGTTGCGATAGTATTCTATTTGCGCCATTATAAGATGGATATATGGCTCTTCCTGGATGCCATTGCTCCGGTGACCTTGATTGGCCAGGCAATCGCACGTCCTGCAAACTTTATCAATCAGGAACTCTATGGCCAGCCGACCAGCCTGCCTTGGGGGATTTCCATCGATGCAGCCCATCGGATTGGTGTCTACCAGGATCTGGTACAGTTTCCCCTGGCAACTACGCGTTTCCATCCGGCTTTTGCCTACGAGATGCTCTGGAACTTCCTGGCTTTTGGGCTAATCCTTTACCTCTCGCGCCGCCTGGTCGGTCAGATCAAGCCGGGGGCAGTTTTCTTTGGCTGGCTAATCCTGGCAGGTGTTGGGCGTTTCTTGATCGAGTTCTTCCGCCCTGACCAGCCTCGGGTGGCTGGCACCTGGATCAGTACCACGCAAGTGGTGACGTTATTAATGACCCTGACCGGAGTTGTGATGCTGGCTTACCGGTATGGAAAGTTGAAACTGCCATTGCCACCCCTGCCAGAAAAATACCAGGTCGCGCCTGTTTCTGTGGGAGTTAAGGCAACAAAAAAGAGTTAACGCGAGTTTTCTCAAAATAATAATCACCTGGAGCGCAAATCACCATCTTCCGTTCGTTTGCAGGCAATGATTGTGATGGTTATAACCTGAACCTGCGATCAGTGAGTACAAACAAAAAAGCCCGTTTCCTTGAAAAAGGGAACGGGCTTTTTTGTTTTCAATCACCTGCCAGGGGTATTTCTGCTGAAAAGATAGGCATTATTCTCTGGCTGTTTTCAACAGGTGCCTCTGGGTTGCGCCGGTCAAAATTAAAACGTTCAAATATGTCGTCGAATTCTCGGATAATCTCTTCTCGGCTGAATCCCATTTCTTCGTACCGGTAGACATGGTCACTCTGATAAACTTGCGTCTCTTTAATGGCGGTCCGGATTATTTTCTCGAGCCCGGGGCTTTTGGAATAGCCGAATTGTTCGTAAAATGTGCGGATGATCTGTTCTGGCCAGCGGATTAAATCATCATAATTCAGGATGATTTTTGTTGGAGATGGGTTTTGGTCCATTACCTTGAGTGGGTGATGATACCAATATTTGGTGAGGGCCAGCACCTGGTCACGGTAGAGATATTTCTCTCCGGGCTCACTAAAAATATGCCAGGCATAACTCAACCACGAAATTGTTGAAGGCAGCATATCCAACGGGTTGCGCACCAGATACAGGATACGGGCATCGGGAAAGAATTCCAGCAGGGTTTCGATTTTTGCGCTGGAAGCCGGGCTTTTGGATACGAAATGTTGTTTTCCACCGGTGGCGTAAAGATGCCGCTGGATACAGGCTCGATAAAAACCCATGATGCGTTTCTTCTCAGCGGATGGCAGTGCATCATCAAAGAATTGGTAAGGGGGCAGATCGTCGAGGAAGGGGAAGAGAAAACTGACAAAAAACGTCGACCAGGCATGCAGCAGAATATTTTCGTCTTCTTCCGGATCGAAAAGACTGATTTTATGGATGCGAACTTTGCCAAGCGAACGTTGGTCGATGCCTTTGAGTGAATTTACCAGCGGACTGCCGAAGATATGATCAATTTTTGCCAGGAACCGAAAAAGCTTCCTTTGGGTGATGGATGGCATCAGGAAAATATCCCAGGTGCGCAAGCTGGTGAACATGGCAGAATCACGCGATAGTAAGCGGTGCAGGAAGGTGGAGCCACTGCGGAAATTCCCCAAAATGAAGAGTGGTTTCTCGACGGGTTGTTGTTTATAGGCCGGGAAAAATAAATCGTCGAGAAAAAGACAAAACCAGGTAAATAAACTCCAGACTGGCCAGACAGTATAGAAGATGAACAAAAACGTGATGCGTTTGCGGGTCAGCTTTCCATAAGTATTTTTTGATTGAAAAAACGAACGTACTGCCATGCGCCAGAAAAGGCGGAAATTGTAGGTCATGCCGACTTTCGATCCTTTTATAAAAAAATTACTGGCGCGTGCTACCTTGAAGCACATGCCACCAGCGGCGTGTGCTTCATTTTACCAGAACACCTTTCAGCCTGGTACGGTGCGGTGCAGGTCCTTGTTTTGGTTTCTGAACAGTCAAATAAAAACCGTTTTTCGTCTGATGAAAAGCCAGATCACGTTGTCGGTTTTTTGCTGGTGAGTAGAAATTCTCGCTGATGAAATAGAAGGATAACTACAGCTTATTAATGGCAGCCATCTCTGTCTGCCTTGTCTCGACTGGATTTAGACCGATCTTTTTTCGCCATTGGCACGGATCGATGCGACCGCGGCGAATGTGGCCATGGTTACGCTGGTAAGTTGCTGATATGGGATGGGAGCTGAACCGCTGCGGATTGCATTTACCAGAACCTGCATCTCGCTAAAATGGCCCTTATCCTGCTTGAAGGCAGATTTTCGCATTGTCCGGTTACCGTTTTCCACCGTTTCGAGCGAGCGGTAATCGTCCAGCACCGCGATACGTCCGCCACAGAAGACCTCCACGCGCTCTTTAGCGAAGGATTTGTCGCCGTTGGATAGGTAATCTATTACGCCGATAGAACCATCCGCAAAGCTGAAGGTCATGCTGACGTTGTCTTCACGGTACTTGCCCTGATCTGGTAAAGCCTGTGCGCTAACGGAGACTGGAGTTGACCCAACCAGAAAGCTGATGAAATCAACAAAGTGGCAACCCTCACCGATAATGCGACCGCCGCCCTGGGCTGGATCATGTGTCCAGTGATTGAGCGGTATGTAGCCAGCATTAATCCGGTAATGAGCATGGATCGGCTCGCTACGA
The DNA here is from genome assembly GCA_026390035.1 of Chloroflexota bacterium. Classification (GTDB taxonomy): domain Bacteria; phylum Chloroflexota; class Anaerolineae; order Anaerolineales; family Villigracilaceae; genus UBA5195. The sequence continues at coordinate 9,839 of JAPLGT010000034.1, read as the reverse complement.
TGCTTAAGCAGTGACGAGAGTTCAAGCGCAAGCGGCGCAAAACGCCGGTTGAAGCCAACCATTAATAAGCCTTCATTCGTGAGGCTCAACTGTGCGTTTATTTTCGCCAGTTGATCAGCCGTTACTGCCAGCGGTTTTTCAACGAAAACATGTTTCCCGGCCTGCAATGCTCGTATAACCAGCTCGGCGTGTGTATCGTGGCGTGTCAGAATCGCAACCGTGTTGATCTCTGGGTCATTCAGAATTTGTTCATCGTCAGAACAAGCGTATGCGAAACCAAATTTTTGGGCAGAATGCTGTGCGTGCATCCCGCTTGCAGATGCAATGCCCAGCAGTTCAATGGCCGAGATTTTTTTGATGGCTGGCAGCAGCGTTGCATTCGCAAACAAGCCTGCGCCCAAAACACCGAGCCGGACAATGCCTGCAGGTTTGTGAGTTGTTTGGCGGAAACGAATGATGTTGTTTGTCTGAGTGGAGGCAGCCGTGGAAGCGGAAGTTTGCTCGGCTGGATAGCATAAAAGCACGCCTAGAAACGGCACTTTTACTTTCCCAGTAATGATTTCGTAGGCTTCAGGGGCCTGTTCGATGGGGAACCGCTGGCTGATTAGCGGGGCAACCTGCAGTTTCCCATTTTCCAATAATTCAACGATGGTCTGAAAGTTTCGGCCTTCCGTCCAGCGAACGTAACCGATGGGATAATCTTTGCCCTTTTCTTCATAAGACGGATCGTAACGACCAGGACCGTAGGAACGAGAGTTGATAAAGGACAGCTCTTTCTCAAAGTAAATTTTACGAGGAAAGCTTAGTCCGACTGCGCCGGTGGCAACGATCCTGGCCCGGTCACGTGCGATCGCTCCGGCCAGTTCAATCGGGTCATTTGAAGGAGTATCCGCGCAGATGATGACGCAATCAAAACCGCGATTGGCCGTGAAGGCCTGGCTGGTTTCTGCAGCGCCAGGGCGGGCGACTGCTTCAATTCCGAATTGCCTGGCAAGCAGTACGCGCTCTGGGTTGGTATCTATGCCAAAAACCCGACAACCCGCGGCATTGGCAATTTGAATCGTCAACAAACCGAGCAAGCCGAGACCTATCACAGCCACACGTTCGCCCACTTGGGGTTCTGCCAGGCGGAACCCATGCAGAGCAATGGCCCCCAGAGTGGTGAAGGCGGCAGATTCAAAATCGACTGAGTCTGGCAGTGGTGTCAGCAAATTGCGTGGAACCAGGTTATATTCGGCGTGGACAGCGTATCCGCCACCCGAACAGGCTACGCGCTGGCCAATCTTGAAACCATCCATGCCTTCTCCGATGGCAGTGATCGTGCCTGCAGAAGAATACCCGAGTGACATGGGTGCATCCAGACGGTTAAAAGTTGCTTCAAGTGTGGAGACAAGCCCCTCACGGCGCATTTTGTCGACTACCTGCTTTACCAAATCTGGACGCGAGCGGGCTTTACCAACCAGTGATTTTTCCCCAAATTCGACCAGCATGCGTTCTGTGCCGGCCGAAACTAGTGAGGCTGCCACCTGTACCAGCGCTTGCCCGGCTTGTGGGGTGGGGATGGGTACTTCTGTGATCGTCGTTTTTCCGTCACGCATATTCTGAAGGACTTGTTTCATAGTTTTTTGTAATTTCCTTAGGCTTTTGTGAGCTGATCAGCGTCAGTATACCGCAGAAAAGCCTCCGTTTTTTATTGGCCTGTACCGGGCACTCGATTGCAAAAACCGCCGGTGGAATGTGAATAATTCTGCTTTGGATGGCTTGCGGAAAATCTGAAAGCGTGATTTTCCGAGCCATCTGGTTGACCCTTCAATGCCAGGGGGACGACATCTTATTTCGGCAAGCCGTCCATAAATAAGCTTGCCTTTCTGGAAGCTCTTTACCGACCAGCTATTGCAGCCTGATGGCAAATTAGCATAAGGAAAAAGCAGGAAGGAATGATTCGCGAAGCAATCTTTTCCTGGGTTTGGGAGCGTTCAGCCAGTCTTGATTGCGCTAAAGGGTTAACTTAATAGGTACCAACCGATGGGTCGACCTGGTCAGCATATGCATTGATACCGCCTTCCAGGCTGCTCACGTTTTTCCAGCCATTTTGCATCATCCAGGTTGCCACGGTTGCAGAACGCACACCGTGGTGACACATCGTAACGATATCTGCATCGGGGTCACGCAAATTGATTGGAAACGCATCCTGAAGTAGGCTGCTGATCTGGCTCATGGGGATGTTCACGACCAACGCGTTATCGATATGCGCATAGGATAATTCCCATGTTTCGCGGACATCTACAAGCGTGAATTTGTTGCCTGCCAATAATTTTTCTGAAAGCTCTTTTACTGTAATTTCTCGCAGCGAACCGGGCATATTATTATCCAAGTTGAGAATCTATATTTTATTGTTGTGGTGCTTGGGGATTACGCGCGCCAGAATCCGCGGCGAACCGGGCGAACATCTTCAGATGTCATAAATGCCTCCGGGTCTTTTTGATGGACCAGTGTTTCGACATGCCGAACATCTTTCCGGAGAACACTGACAGATAAGACACTGACCATGCCATCTTTTCCGCGGGCTGAGATTTCAGTGACGCCGTAACCCTGGTCCCGCAAAACCTGGGCCATGACCACTCCCAACCGGGGGCTGATGATCCACAGATGGATATGCCCAATTGCAAGCCGTTCTTCGATCAACATGCCGATTACGTTTCCGGTGGCGAACCCGGCTGCATAACCGATTATGTTGAGTGGGTTTTTTAGCTGGCTGAGCACGGTGGTGATGGCCATAATATAGATCATGGATTGGAAAAAGCCTAGAACCCAGGCGATGCCTTTGCGACCGCGCATCACAAATAAAACCCGCAGGGTATCCATGCTCATGTCAGTAACGCGCATGCCGAAAATTGTTAGTGCACCAACCCAGGCGGCTGGGGAAAGTAAATATTCCATCATTTTAAGCTCCTTTGCTTCAACTGTTCACTCGCCAGGCGAGAGAGTCCTGATACTTCTGACTGTCACCATCCTGGAAATATTCGAAATTTCTGTTCTACTCCGCGAAAGTATTTACTCACAAGCTCTTCATTTGGGCACTTACCATCCTGGTTCTGCTGCTTGGGCGATTAAAAATCGACGGTTTGCCCCCACAAAAAAAGGCTCTTTCACTCCCTTCTCGAAAAACGGGAAGGGAGCTGGGCTATCGCCTAAAACTGGCACCCATGAGTAAATACCCGCGGAAGTATTTACTTACGGCTGGCCCGGTTAGTAAGGACCCACGAAAGCAAATTGGATTGCAAGGCGGGTCATTTCCGGCCAGATGGGGCCGGCTGCTTGTTGAATGATTTTATATCAAAACGCCATTAAAAATCAAAAAAGGTTGAAGGTCAATGGCGGCCTCCAACCTTTTTGAATTGTTTAGAAACGTTTGCCGTGTTTTATTGGCCCGATTTCATCGCGGGAATGTACAACCGTTCGACATATTCTTTCAACATACGCCGGGTGCTGAATTGCGGTGTAATGGTGCGCATGGATTCTTTCATGCGCTGCACCCATTTGATTGGCACATCGTTTGCATTGCGCCCGGTGTAGTACAGCGGGATGATCTCTTTTTCCAGAGTCTGGTACAAACTTTCAGCATCGGCCGAATCCAGTACATCATCGCTCATATCAGCGTCAGGACCGATAGCCCAACCATTGTCGCCGTTAAAGGCTTCACGCCACCAACCATCTAATACAGAGAAGTTAAGCGCACCATTGACGGCTGCCTTCATGCCGGATGTGCCGCTGGCTTCATTTGGACGGCGCGGTGTGTTCATCCAAACATCCACACCCTGCACCAGGTAGCGTGCCAGGTTCATATCGTAATCTTCCAGGAAGACGATGCGCCCACCGTTTTCTGCTCTTTTGACAGCCCGGTAGACTTCCTGAATAAGCATCTTGCCGGGTTCATCCGCCGGGTGGGATTTGCCAGAGAAAATGATCTGCACAGGTCGGTTAGGCTGATTGATGATCTCAATCAAGCGTTCGAACTCGCTGGTTACCAGGCTGGCGCGTTTGTAGGTTGCAAAGCGTCGCGCAAAGCCAATCGTCAGCACATAGGGGTCAAGCATAACGCCGCTCGCGATCACCTGAACCGGGTGAAAACCACCCTTCATCCAGCGCTGGCGGGCACGTTCCTGAATATAAAAAGCCATTTTACGTTTAAGATGGTTTCGAACTGCCCATACTTCTTCAGCCTGGATGTTTTCCATCTTTTCCCACATCTCGAAGTCATCGAGGTGTTCGAGCCAATCCTGACCGAAGTGTTTATCGTACAATACGCGCATGCGGCGCGCCATCCAGGTGGCAGTGTGGACGCCGTTGGTCACATAAGTGATCGGCACATCTGCAACGCCAAGTTCAGGCCAGAGTTCTTTCCACATTTCGCGGCTTACAGAACCGTGCAGTTCAGAAACAGCATTGCGGCCGTTGGAATACTTGAGCGCCAGGACTGGCATCGAGAAGGTTTCGCCCCAGTTTTGTTGATGACGAGCCAGATCTGCAAACTGGTCGCGGTTAACGCCCAATTGTGGCCACAAGCTGGCAAGATATTTGTCGATCAGCCAGAGTGGGAACTCATCATTGCCTGCCGGAACCGGGGTGTGGGTTGTGAATACATTGTTAGCCTTGCTAAAATTCATGGCTTCTTCGAAGGTTTTGCCGGTTTCAACAAGTTCGCGCGCGCGTTCAACTGTCATGAATGCGGCATGGCCTTCGTTCATGTGCCATACAGACGGGTTATATCCAAGTGCACGCAAGGCGCGCACACCGCCAACCCCCAAGACCACTTCTTGCATGATCCGCAGATTGACATCCGACCAGTATAGGCGTGTGGTCAATTGTCGTAAAACAGGGTTATTTGAATCAGTGTTCGTGTCTAACAAGTAAAGTGGCGTCCGACCAACTCGTAATTCCCAGATGCGTACTTGAACAGGTCCATCCGGGAAATCCACCTGGATTGTCAATTCGCTGCCGTCTTCATTCAGAACCAAGTTTAGAGGTAAATTTGCAAAATCCAGCGGGTTGTTGATCGCTTCTTGCCAGCCGTCCTCACTGATGCGCTGTGAGAAGTATCCTTCAGTGTAGAGCAGGCCAACACCTACCAGGGGAAGACCGATGTCGGAAGTTTCTTTGAGGTGATCACCAGATAACACACCCAGGCCGCCCGAATAGATTGGGAGCGTTTCATGCAAACCAAATTCCATTGAGAAATAGGCAATTTGGTTCTGTTGTTTCGGATAGGTTTTGCCGAACCATGTATCCTTGCGGGCCAGGTAAGCGTCAAATTCAGCAAAGACACGATCGTACAATTCCAGGTAAAGCGGATCCTGGCTGGCGGCATTGAGGACCGGTCGCGCGACCTCACGCAGTAAACGGATGGGGTTGTGGTTTACCTTTTCCCAATGGTTGTTGTCAATACGGTTGAATAAACGTTGGGCAATTGGATTCCAGACCCACCATAGATTGTAGGACAGTTCACTCAGCCGGTTTATGCGGCGGGGAAGATCAAAATGATTGGGGAGTTTTGTTTTAAATGTAATCATAGTTTCCTTTTTGAAAATAGCGCAATTAATAATACCATGAAGGAAGAGGTCTTTTCCGGCAAATTTGATAATTTGCAAAATCTGTTCAAATCCACTTTTCAGCATTGAATTGTGAAGCTGTTTAGCCTACCTGTTATCGAACCAACTACTTGAAAGACTAGCAGCCCTGAATGTAGCAATTAGTTTTGGTTCTTTACTCTTTGGGCCTTTGCATCTTACAATAGGTTTATGCCAGTTGTTCAACTTTTTGTCACCTGCCTGGTCGATACTTTTTATCCGGAAACCGGGCAGGCTATCACCGATATTTTCCGACACCTGGGTATTCGCGTGGAATTTCCTCCCGCCCAGACCTGTTGTGGACAGCCGGCCTATAATGCCGGCATGCGAGCTGCCGCCCGCCCACTGGCTGAACATACCATCAATGTGTTCGAGGCCGTGCCAGGTCCGGTGATTATTCCTTCTGGCTCTTGTGCGGTGATGTTAAAGCATGGTTATCCGGAACTATTTGCTGATGATCCGTTCTGGCTGCCGCGGGCGCAAGCGCTGGCCGACCGGGTTTATGAGTTTACCGAATACCTTGTGGATGTGTTGGGTGTTACAGACCTGGGCGCGCGGTGGGATGGAAAGCTTGCCTATCACGCTTCCTGTCACCCCAACCGCCATCTGGGAATTGACAGGCAGCCCCAAGTTTTGTTGGCGGCGGTCAGGCAGGCTGAGATTGTCCTGTTACCGGCGGCCGATGAATGCTGTGGTTTTGGGGGTGTTTTCTCAATCAAACACCCTGAATTAAGCTCAGAAATGCTAAAACGAAAACTTGCCAATCTGGAACTCAGCAGCGCGCCAACCCTGGTTGTAACCGAGGCGGGCTGTCGTATGCACATCGCTGGAGGCTTGAACAAACAAAGAAAGACCCAGCGCGTAGTACATATTGCCGAGGTTTTGAACAGTCGCTAGTTTTCTGTGTGTTACTGAAAAAGAGGGCACCCGGGTGATGAACGCAACCTTTAGAGACAAGATCCGCGAAAAAATTGCTGATGATTCATTGCAAGCCGCCCTGGATGCCAATGCTGAGCGGCGTGTTCGAGCACGGATTAATGCAATGGCTTCCCTACCCGATTGGCGTGAGCGCCGGCATAAGGCGCATGTTGTGCGCGCAGAAGTAATCGAACATCTGGATGAATACCTGGCACAGTTCATCGCCAGTGTCAGGTCAAACGGTATTGTGGTGCATCGCGCCAAAGATTCGGCCGAAGCCATCCGGATCGTTCTGGCGATAGCAGAAAAATCAAACCCATCCGGATCTGCCTTACTTTTTGCCAAGGCCAAATCAATGGTCACCGAAGAAATTGGTCTTAACCATGCGCTGGAGGTTGCCGGGCATCGTGTGGTTGAAACCGACCTGGGCGAATATATCGTTCAGCTGCGCGGCGAGCGCCCCGGGCATATTATTACCCCGGCAGTCCACCTGCGTCGTCACCAGGTGGGGCAGCTTTTTCATGAAAAGCTGGGTATTCCCTACACCGAAGATATACCGACTCTCACGAATACTGCCCGTGCCATATTGCGCGAGGTCTTTTTCAGCGCCAATATCGGGATTTCCGGTGTCAATTTCGGTGTAGCTGAAACCGGCACGCTCACGATCGTCTCTAATGAGGGTAATGCTCGCATGTGCACGAGCTTGCCGCCTGTGCATATCGCGCTGATGGGCATGGAACGCTTGCTGCCCGCCAGTGCTGACCTGAGTCTTTTCCTTTCACTCCTGCCGCGTTCGGCTACCGGCCAAAAGCTGAGTGTCTATACCCAGCTTATCCAGCGCCCTGAAGGTGGGCAGCAAAAACACCTGGTCATCCTTGATAACGGACGGTCCAGATTGCGGAATTCTCCACTGAAAGAATCACTCTACTGTATCCGTTGTGGTGCTTGCTTGAATGTCTGCCCGGTTTTTCGGGAAATTGGCGGGCACGCTTACATCGGTACCGATGGTTCAAGTGCGCCGTATCCGGGCCCGATTGGTTCAGTCATATCTCCCGGGTTGTCAGGCGAAAATTTTTTACAGTTGGCGCAGGCTTCCTCTTTATGCGGTGCTTGTAAAGATGCCTGTCCCGTGGATATTGACCTGCCCAAGCTGCTTCTGCGAGTTCGGGCGGGGCAGTATCCTCATCCTATCTTGGACGATGGTAGCGAGTTTGTGCCTGTTCCTGAGCAGCCGGGGATTTTAAAACTGGCCTTATCTTTTTACTGCCGCCTGGCTGTGCACCCACGTTTGTTTGCCATTGCCCAAAAACTGGCTGGCTGGTTCAGCAATTGGCTGCCTGCCTATATAGCCTTGCCAGATGCGACTGGTTGGGGTCTCAGCAAAGATATGCCAAAACCGGCAGCACGGCCGTTTCGGGAAAGATTTGCAGCTTCCGCAAGTAATTACAACGGGACCGCGACCCGATTCGAGCCAGAAATTCCAATATCCATTCCGGCGGTTGCACTTGCACCCATCAGGACAGTACCCGACTTGTCTGCAGATGAACTTGCCGCCTACTTTACCAGGGAATTAACAGCTCTGGGCGGGCAGGTATATCCTATCTGGGCTGGTGACTTTCCTGATTTGCTGGTTAAATTCCTGTATGACCACAGCCTGACAAAGATTCAGATCTGTGACGATGTTTGCATGTTGACATCAGCAGATTTAGAGGCCCAAGGGCTTACGGTCTATTCGTCCTATACTTCAGATGTGCAGGTGGGCATTACCGGTGCGATGGCAGGAATTGCTGAAACTGGAACGCTAGTCCTGCGAGCCGGAGATGGCGCCCCTTTGATCGCCTCGCTTGCGCCTGAAATTCACATCGCTGTACTGCAGATCAGCCAGATATTGCAGTCACTTGATCAGACATTCCAATTGCCAGATATTGTTTCTGCTCCAGCCACCGTTCTTATCAGTGGACCCAGCCGGACAGCTGATATTGAAATGACCCTGACCATTGGTGTACACGGTCCCAGAGAATTGCATGTATTTCTCGTTGACGACACGGTCCGCAAGTGATAAAATTCAGCCCGCTAAACGCCCCCATCGTCTAGTGGCCCAGGACGGGGCCCTCTCAAGGCCCAAACAGCGGTTCGAGTCCGCTTGGGGGCACATTATATATGTGTGTTAGGTATATGAGAGGGTGGTACCCCCACCTTTTCAATATCCGATTGGTGGAAAAGACCATGCCGGATTTGAAAGAGTATATCCAAACGACCGAAGCAGCAGCGCAGCTCAACTATCATGTTGAGCATGTACGCCGCATGATGCGCGAAGGTAGCTTGGTGGGGATCAAGATCGGCCGCACCTGGTTGGTGCAAAAGAAGTCTTTGGATGAGTATGTTGCCCGAACGGCAAGCATGAGCAAACACGATCCCCGTAGAACACAGTAGAGCGCCCTGACCAACAGGGCGCTTATTTTTTAATTTTCTTGACAAGAATTTAATCTTACGATAAGATATTGTGTGACACAATAAGTAAGAACGCTATTATCATCCGAGGCTAACCATGATCCCGCTGCTCGTCCTGCTCATTTTCGTAATCGTCTTTCTCTTTGGGCTATCGTCTGTTTCCCAATCGTATGCTACGGCCAAACAAGCCCAAGCCGCCATCGAAGCCAGCCGCGCGGCACAGATTGCCAGCACAGGGAACCTGGTGACGATAGTTACTGTGGCGCTTGTGATTATCGTCAGCCTGGTTGCCGTGATTGTGATAGCCTGGTTGGTTCTGAGCGCCAAGGCTCAACCGAAGCGCCAATGGACACGCACCAATAACGGAGGCTGGGATCAATTTCAGCAGTCTCGGACCAATACTCTTGTTGAAGCCCTGATGACCCAGCTGCTCTATGAAATGTCCCAACATCAACAGCACCAGGACGTTGAGCAGTTCTGGATGAACGAACCTGCCATGCTGAACGATTCACTGAACGAACCCCCTTCATTCCCCGATAACACCTGGGACATGTAACATGCTCCGCCGGATTTTGTTCCTGTTCCCCCTGGTTTTGCTTTCCGCCTGCGGCACCGGCGCGAGCCCGATTGCCACGCCAGATGCCTACCAGTTGGCGTTGGGCAATGTCCAGGCGCAATCCACCATTGCTGCATCCCAGGTGCTGGCCGCGAATCTGACGGCTGAAGCCTACGCACCCACGCGTGAAGCCGCCGGAACGGCTACAGAGCGCGCCTGGACGATGGCTGGTTGGACCGCCACCGCTTCGGTCGAGCAGACTGCCACCGCTGGCTCCGGCACGGGTA
>JAPLGT010000040.1:0-19141 GCA_026390035.1 Chloroflexota bacterium | reverse complement strand
GTAATCGTTTCTTTGATCCAACCCCTGCATTCTTTTTGTGTCTTCGCATATTTGGTAAGACGCCTGCCATCCAGGCTGACCTGGGCACACCAAAGCCCGTCTTTTCGCTGGTATAAACTACCTTCGTTGTTTCCTCGCCTTTTAGACATGTTCAATCCTCCTTTCTGAGGTTGTGAAAACCCAGTCTGAAGGAAAGAATATCAAAGCCTGTGCTATTCGACTATTAAGGTACGGACTTCTACTTCTGGCTGGATTGTAACAAAATACTGGATGCGAATAAGGAGATTTTGCCAGATTAAATCTTGCGCAGTTTCTCGCCATAATACGGGCCACTCTGCACAGTCTTTTGCTCTACATATTTTTCAAGATCCTCAACTCGGACACGTACTGAGCTGCCAATCCTTATGGTTGGGATTTCGCCGCGCTGCATGAGCTTGTAGGCCATCGCCCGGCTAATTTTTAAAATATCTGCCACTTCGTCGCTTTTTAGTAATCGTAATTCCATAATGTTTTCTCCGATGGTATGGACTTATGGCGCAAAGCCATTATACAGAACATATATTCTAAGGTCAAGCCGGGATATTTCCACAGCTTCCATGCGTTGGTACTGTTTATACAGTTTCAAATGCAGTTATTGAATATTTGACATGGTCATAATCCCATTGCATTATTGTGAAAATCTGAAACTGGTGCTACCTTTGCATGACCAGGTTTTTGATAGCTACTCTCAGCCAGCGACTCGGTCTTTTTCGTGGGGAAAAGACTGTAGGTTGTTTCCAGCGGCATGATTCCAAAATGCTGTTGGATAGGTTCCACGACAGCATTGACCGCCCGCATCAGCAAAGTTCGGTAACGGTTCGAATCAACCATAGAAATATCAGTGGATTCGGTAGCGTACCAGGCTTTCACCCCTGGTTGTCCACGCGTATACAGAAAGCGCACACGCTGGCCGGGGCTGACTTGCTTACCTTCCGCCTGCATTTGCCAGACCGCTCTGGCTGCCGGAGATGGCGAACTGTACTCGTTCAGTTCCCGGCTCAATCTCTGGCTGACCAAGAGTTCTTCCAGTGGGACTCGTCCCTTCATCAAATCATCCACGCGTCGCCTGACATAGGCATGCACCTGCGGAAGCAGATCAGGCAAGCGATCTGGATCTGTGGTTTTGGCAAGAATATTTAGGATGCCCATCTGTGTCTCCGCGATGAAAGCTGGTGTGTCGTGCCGGCGGGCTTCAATGCCGCGTACCTTGATCGAACCGTCCTGGAATACGCCAAAGTAACGGTTCGGGACAGGAATTCTTTTATCCACCCGCGAAGGCAGAAAAACAACCCAGCGGTAAATTCCATCCAGGGCAATTGGCAGGCCGGTTCGTTCGGAGACTTCCGCAAGAAGAGCCTGGAAATATTCAGAACGCACACAATCTGGGCGCTGCACCCACAATCCATCGACATACATGTGTAGGATCGCAAAACCCAGATCTTCGGCGGCTTCCTTGGCACGCATCAAAGCCTCGCGCCCGCAGGCGGTCACAGCTTCATGCGATTCGATGGCTCCGAAGCGGGCATTTTTGTAGCCCAGGTATCCGAAGCAGGTCACCAGCAGCCACTTCTCAGCCGACGACCTGGCCTTGTAAGCCTCGCGCCGGCAGTCTTTAGGGTGCAGGCTGGAGAGCAAGGTTTTAAGCGCGACACGCTTTTTCAGGAGCGGTGCCAGAGTTTGCGGGATAATCCCCGGGTCACCTTGAGCGGGCGATAGATTACTGTCTTTGGCACGCGGAACCTCAGGGGAAATGTTGAAATGCACCATGATGCCCGGATACATCGAAACAAAATCAATCCCACCGACATTTTTATGCAATCCTATCGTGGGTTGATAGACCATCCCGCCCATGTCAGAATGGATAAGATCGTTGGCTGTTTTTGGAATCTCGGCCTGATGCTTGTGCCAGGGGATCAGGATATTCGCGCGCAAGGCTGTGACGAACTGCATGGATGAGATGCCCGTTCCCGGTGACAGGCGGGCGGCATCCTGTATCGGCAAAGCCGTGACGCGTGCCATTTCCAGAATGCCCTCCAGCCCGTAGTCACTCCACATCATGGCATTGTAGCGGTCGATGTGCAGCCGGCCGCGCAGCTGAACCTGGCTGCCCTTGTAAACAATCTGGCCGTATGAGAAATAAGTGCGCGCCTTATGTTCCACCACGTCCTGCACCATTGTTCGGTTTAATGCGATGGGCAGACCAGATTCATTGGAAAGTTTGAGTAAATATGGCAGCAGCCAGGTGTCACCCCAACTGGTCAGAAGCAGATCCGGATCGTACCGTTCCAGGGTGGAACGCAAGCTGATTAGAAATGCCCGGGCTGGTTCAAGTGGTTGGGTATAGGACACCCGACCATAACTGACGACAACATGCTGGGGACGGGCTTGAGCCGGATCGCGGTCGGGTTCGATTGACAGGATGCGCAGCGGCGCAGGTTCCGGGTCCAGGTCCCACGGGCTGTCCAGTGGCGTGATTGTTTTAACCCTGTCACCGTTTACCACAACCTGGCAGCGCGCTAACGGGAAAACGCTGAAGCTGGCAGCATAACGCAAGGAGATGGAAATATCGCCATCGTAGTACGTCAGATCAGGAAAGGTTTCCTCTACCAGGCGGAAAAGCGAATCCAGTTGTGGCGCATGGACAACTTCCACAGTAAGAACGGTGACCATGCCCTGGAATACATCCTTCCGCTCCATTCGGGACAGCTGAACCGGGATTTCCTGTTCAGATAACCAGTGCCATAAAGTGCGTAGTCGTTCTGCCGGGCCGGCAGCGTAAAATGCGGCCGGAAAGCTATGAGTCAGGCAGCGCCGTTGGCCGCCATCTTCCAACAACCACAGCGTGACGGTAGTTTCCTCAGCATAAACATCCAGCAGCCAGCCGGTCAGGATCTCATCCATTATGGTTCCCCAAAAGCACATCCATTTGTTGGCGTAAGAGCATCACTTCCTTGTGTTCTTCGAGCAGCATGGAGAGCAGCAATACCTCGAAAGGCAGGGCATGCGCGGCATATTGGGCAGCGGCCATGTGTTGGTGTGCAGATGCAAACAGGTCATCCAGGGCTACCTGGTCACTGCGGCGCAGCGCGCGCCGGTAACGCGCGAAAGAATGCTCCTCCTGCTGGATCAGCATGGAAGCGGTTGGCAGTGTGCGGCCCATTAGAAAAGCCTCCAGGGTGGTTGAATTGGGGCGGGCATATTTTGTGTCCAGAGTTCTGGCGCAGCCTCCGATAGGATGGCAAAGAGCGTTTCAGCCTCGCTACTCATAACCGCTGGTGGGTGGATACTGACCGCTCCACCTGCAAGCACACTTAACCGATGCAAATGTGGAATGCAGCGCGAAACTAATCTGCGTCTTACGTGGAATGGAATACTTTCATCATAGAAGGTGCGCAGAAAATCGAGCATAATCAAAGGCATTGGTAATTCTGGCGCTTTTTCAAGCGAAGCCAGCACCTGATAGCAGGTGAACATACGCGAAATACTGATCCGGTCCAGCAGATTCGGCTGGCCGTGCAACTGGCGCGCAATGAGATATGCGTTGAACTGGTTACCACCATCCATTACACGCACGGGGCCGCGTTCAGCCAGACGGGCGATAAATAATTGCATGGTGGTGCGTATAGTGCGCGGGCCGAATACTAAAATCCAGCTACCAGGGTGAGTTTCGACGAGTTCGTTCATATTTGCATAGGGTAGCCTACCCGTAAAATAAAAACAATCCTCTCATGGGAGGATTGTTGGGATGATATAGGGAGTAGTCCATGGGATGAACCATATTTTGGGACTGCTTGAGATGGCTGCCTATTTATGGGGGTTGAATCCAATCTCTAAAGTTCCAATCCCTTAGCGCCAGGCGTAATTCACCTTTTCCATGCAATCGAAATTTTTTCAAAATATTGCGGACATGGGTTTTTATGGTGGTGGGTGAGAGTCCCAATTTGTAGGCAATCTGAACATTTGTGTACCCCAGGCAAGTTAACGCCGTCACATCTTGCTCGCGAGGCGTAAGTGCCTCCCAGTGGATCGAATTGTCATTTGAAGCGTTGCGTTGGGAAATTCCAGCAGCAACTAAGCCGGCATGGATTTCTTCTATTGGTCGTTGTTCTCGTTGGGCAAGTTCGACAATTACATCATGGATCTGTTCATCCAATTGATAGGTTCTATAATCAGAATCTCGCCAGAGCCCAAATAGGTTCAGAAAACGACGCAGGTGTACCATGTACCATATAATAACAGAACATTTGTTCTTTTTACAATGATAATTACATTGCAAATTGACAATCGCAATATTTGTCTTTTGTTTTCAATTCTTGAATGTGTGCGATGGTCAGAAAATGAAATCTAAGAAAGCCAAAATAGTAGGATATCAAGTTGACAGTGCCCCTTTTAGGATATTAATAACCCAATCCTAGAAATTCATCATAAGCAAAAATGCCTATTGGAGAACAAGCGTTTCTGCCCTGACCAGATCGTTTTCGGTATGTTATCGTTATTGTCAACAAAAGGTTAAGCAACATCAAATGCCCGTAATGGTATTCATATTCCCGATAACTCTTACCGTAATTTTATTGTCGCTTTAGAGATGCCATTTATCTACGGCATATATTGAAAGCTTAGTCAAAATCTCAAGGAGATTGAAATGAAAACCGTATTTCGCAATACTTTGATGGTTCTCGCCATTCTTGTCCTGGCGGGTGGTATTTTTATGGCTGGCACTATGTTCGCCTTCACCAATGGCTTTGGCACTGGTTGGATGATGGGTAGCAATGGCTACGGCTCTGGCATGATGGGCGGTAATGGCAACAACAATTACGCTCCAGGTATGATGAATGGTAACCGCAACAATAATTATGGCCCAGGCATGATGGGTGGCGATGGTAACAATAATTACGGCCCAAGGATGATGGACAGTAATGGCAATTCGAATGTTGCTCCCTTGAGTGTAGATCAGGCTAAAACCGCCGCCGAGATCTATATCAAGAACCTGGATGTTGTAGGATTGCAAGCGAGCGAGGTCATGGTCTTTGACAACAATGCCTATATCGTGGTCAAAGAAACCGAAACAGGAAACGGCGCCTTTGAACTGCTCGTAAATTCTGATTCGCAAACTGCTTACCCCGAGTTTGGCCCCAACATGATGTGGAATCTCAAATATGGCGGATTGAACCACTCTGAGATGAAGGGCGGAAGCAACGGCATGATGAATGGAATGATGGGTGGCAACAACATGATGGGTGGGGATGGTTGGGACACAACTGTTCAGGCAGATGTCTCCACCGAAATGAACGTTACCTCTGACAAGGCTATTGGATACGCCCAAAAATATCTCGATGCCAAAGTCAAAGGTGCTACCGCTGCCACTGACCCGATTAAATTTTACGGTTACTACACTATTGATTTTGAGAAAGATGGAAAAGTGGCCGGCATGCTGAGCGTAAACGGTTACAGCGGCCAGGTATTCCTGCACACCTGGCACGGTACTTTTATTGAAGAGTCTGCCATGCCGTAGTTGGTAAATGTAGGCCAGTTTCACAATGATTTGGAGAAGAAGCCAGAAATCGGGGCTTCTTCTTTTTGTAATAAGCAAAACTGCCTATATAAAAATACGCGTGATAGCGCTTAAAGATTAGGAAGCAGAATCGTATACTGGATGCAATGATGGAGAATAAACCATGGAAAAAGCACCCTTCTTGATTTTGGAACAACCTTACAATACCGCTATTGGAATGGTGATGCGGCAAGTATGCAGTCTTGGTTTTCAAGCCAGTACAACTTTTGACTTGCAGGAGGCGCGCCATGCTCATGACAATTGCGCCTGCCCATATCATGGAACAGAACAATGTGATTGCCAACTGGTTGTCATTTTGATCTATGGACACGCTCCCAGACCGGCCACCCTGATCGCTCATGGTCATGAAGGCAAAACCTGGTTTTCTTTTGTTGTTTCGTTCCCGCAGCATACGAGTCAACATTTGGAAACATTATTGTTGCGCACTCTCAACCCACTGCCAAGTCTGTGTTCTCCTGGGGAATAGCATAATGCCAATTCTCTGAACTCACTCGTGCGATATCTATCATCATCTCGCCAGCGAGTCTACTTACTGTTGATAATTCAGGCAGAGTTGGCAGATTTAACATGATTATTTTGCATTTCGGAAAACCAATTTTAATAGGGATCTTTCATGTCAGTTGCTTTACAAATTAAGCAAGCTCCAGTTTCCATCGCGCGCATCGACTATATTGATATCGCCAAAGGCATCGGCATCCTGCTGGTGGTGATGGGTCACAATGATTTTTCGCTGATATCCCCATTCTTTTTCAAGCTGATCTACTCGTTTCACATGCCATTGTTCTTTTTCATGTCGGGCATATTTTTCAAACCAGACCTGTCTTTTCTAAGCCTGTTGCGCCGGCGCTTCGACAGCGTACTCAGGCCATATATCTTCACCATTTTATTGATTTTCTTCGCCACCATTTCGTTTACCAGAGTGGATTTTACGAACTCGACCAGTCGTCTGATCAAGGCCCTTTACGGTAATGGGCATTACCTGGACTGGGTGCAGTTGTGGTTTTTGCCGCATTTGTTCGCTGTCAGCCTGTTCGCCTTCTTGTTTTTCCAATTGGTTCGCAGAGCCGGCCGCCCCTGGCTGAAATGGATATTCCTGGCAGCCATACAAATTGTGGGTGTCTTGAGTATCCCGGTGTTTTGGCCGTTCAAGATCAATATTTTCGGCAGACTGTTTACAGTTTTCGGATTACCTTTCAGCCTGGATTTGGTATTCATCAGCGGATTTTTCTTTATTCTGGGTTACGAACTGTTTCAAAATTTCCCTGTTGCTTTTTTTAGAAAACCACAGAGCTTGCTTATCACCGGGTCATTGCTCTCAAGCCTGGTCTGGATTTTCCCGGCCACCATCGATTTCAATATACGCCAGTTCGATTCGCTGTTCTTTAACACCTTGGAAGCCCTGCTTGGAATTGCTTTCATCCTTTGCCTGGCATTGCAAATCGAACGCATTCCCCGGTTGGCAGCAATATTTCAATATATTGGCCGGGCTTCACTCATCATTCTGCTCTTTCAAGTACCGATTCAGGCTTTCTGGAGCGATAAGGTGCTTGCACTGACAAATAACTTTCCAATTGCTTATTGGATTGGATTCATGGCTGGTGTTCTCGGCCCGCTCGCTATCAACGTGTTATTCATCCAATCGAATCCAATCGTCGGCCGGTGGTTCGGACATAGGGCACAGACAACTCCACCAATTGGCAATTAAAGATGGGTGTCCATGGTGTTGTGGTAAATAGCGATACCGGTTTTTTCTGTTGTCGACAAAAAAATAACGCGATCCGTATCCTCAAAAACCTTTATTCAGACTTTCAATTTCCTTCACAATGCCTTTACATTGGCGGAGTACGATGAGAGAAATTAACAAGGAGATAGAAAATGAAAAACATTTGGAAATGGATTCTCGGCATCTCCCTGGTGCTGGTTTTATTCTTTGGACCGTATTTGTTCCGTCTGGCTTTCCCGGCAATCGGATATGGTTACGGCGGCATGATGGGATCTGGGCGCGGCATGTCGGCTGGTTTTAGCTTCTTCCCCTTTGGGATGGGCCTGATGTGGCTCGTTCCCTTGGGAACCATCGCGCTGATTGTGTTGGGTATTGTCTGGTTTTTCAACAATATGAACGGATCCAAAACTGTTCAAGGTCAGACCTGTTCATCATGCAGCAAACCGGTCCAGGCGGATTGGAAAACCTGCCCATATTGTGGAAATACTTTGTAAAAGAAAACTGAGCATATAATAAAAGACGCACTCCGTTTGAACTTCGGAGTGCGTCTTTTATATTTCTGTTTACTTAATTTGATCTGGGTTACGGTATCCAATTAGATATCACGTTCACCACCTTATCCGGTTGGGCCGGGTCATTGGTGATGAGATGAACTCCGAAGTTGTGCGGACCATCCATGCCTGCATGCATCATGAAAACGCTGGACTCAACAACTGTGCTTTCGCCTGGCTTGAGAACCATCGAACCGATGGTTAATTCAGGAGGTCAGCAGCCCTCCAATACCTGAATGTATGGTTTCTCTTTGAAGCGCAGTAATCCATCACCGGTATTGGTGACTTTGATGGCAAACGTTTTGTTGACGCCAAAATGGACATCACCGTAGTCTATCTTTTCCTGGTCAACGACCAGCCTGGGTGTGCCGCCCCCGTCACCGCTAAAAGCGCCAGAGATGGCAAAGACTGCTGCTGCGATGACAAGCAGAACGCCGCCGATAAGCAGGGCTAACAGCGGTGTGGACATTTTCTGTTGTTCTCTTTTTTTTCTTTTATTCACGAATACCTCCTATTTGGAATAACCCCGGCCCCTGCTTGGGGTGGAATAATCAAACTGGAATGAATACAGATACGAGATTACATTCCAGGTTTGTTCATCAGTAAAAATGCTGCCCCACATGGGCATGCCAGTGCCCATGCCACCTCGTAGAAGCTTGCCCTGCAAAAGTGCCGGACTTGCCCCCAGCATTTTTTGCGGGTTGGTAAAGTTTGCCGGGGTCTGCATGACCATATCCTGTGCGCCTGTCATGGTCTGGGCTGAGGCTTCACCTGCTGCGGAGAGTTGGCTGGCAAACACACCGTTTCCGCCGCCAGACTCGCCGTGACAGGCGGCGCAATTTTGGGAAAATAATTGTTTTCCTTCGGCAAGCCCTGCCGGGGTGGTATTGGCCTGCCAGATAGCAGCTACCGCATCCCAACGCTGCGCGTCGTTCAACCCGGTGGAGTGCAATTCGTTGAACAGTTGAAACGGAGAATTAGCGCGGTAGTATTCGGTGGTCTGGAAGGCGGGTAAACCGGGAGTGTGGGCAAGCAGATCCTGCCCGCGCAAAGCGGATGGTTTTGCGGAGGGTATAGACTCGGCTAAATGAGGTTCATCAAGATTCAAACCAAGCGTCACATACAACGGTTTGGATGCAGGTTCAGGAACTGTGGTTTCACTGCCGCTGACTTCGATCGTGCCACGCATGCGCCAGTGGTTCAGCCCGCACCAGCGCGTGCAGAAAAAAGTGTAGAGACCGGGTCTGGCGAAAGTCAACGTGGTTTCACTGACTTTGCCGGGTTCGACATCCACCGGCTGCATGTCCATCTGCCCAACAGCGAAGCCATGCATGACATCATCCGATGTAAATTTGAGATGCAGTGGTTGGCCCACTTTTGCCTGAAGCGTATCCACACCCCAGCCACCGTTCTCAGCGATCCTGGCATGAATAAGCGGTGTTTGCGCCCAAAATACCAGGGGAACAACCACAATCCCAAGACTGAAGACTGTGATGATGATGCGGGCGATTGATTCAGAGCGTTTCATAGCAGCAACCAGAGCATGACCAGGGTAGCCAGCAGACAATAAACGATCAGCGGCGCGGGTGCAATCTTGACTTCGAGAGCAGATTTCTGTGCGGTGCGCGCCGACCAGACCAGCCCACCAACCAGGGCCAGGGTTTGGGCCGGGGCGATCAACCAGGTCAGCACAGGCTGCCAGGCGATGGCTGCCGTGCCAAACAAGTTCCAACCCAGGCCAAGCGGGTCGGACAGGGCCGCCAGGATGTAAGCTGCGTTGGTAAGCACGAAGGACAGGCTGAACGCCACCCAGAACATCAAACCGAGCGGGATCAGTGCGGTGCTGGCCGAGGCAAAGCGTTTGGCTGAAACCGGCAGGCCAGGGTTGCCGGCGCGCACGGCCAGCCAGTAAAGCCCAGGCAGCAGGATAAAAATCACCGACAGAAATGCTATTGCGTAAACAAACCAATTCGGAGAAAAGACCGTGTACGCTGCCAATTTCAGCGCGCCATTGGAACCCATCAGTACATAAGCATAGATCAGCGCCGCTCCGAGCATGATGAATGCTTTGAAGGCTTCGTCCAGCTTGTTGGATGGCTTGGCCAGGTCAGCCGAAAATGGGCGCAGGTTGACGGCGATATTGTCGTAAGGGCAGGTGCGAATACATTCCATGCACAGGCCGCAGTAAGTATTTTTGGTCAGCCCGCCTGGGAACACATCCCAGGGACAGCCGGCGCCGAGTTCGGAGCCGTTGTAACAGGGTTTGTCCGCGCACTTTGCGCAAACGTTCTTCTCTTTGACACGCAGTTCAAGCGGGGCAGTCTGGGCATACAGGCCGATAAAACCACCCACCGGGCAGAGATACCGGCAGAAGGCACGGCGCTCAAAGATCATGCTCAAACCGATCGCCAAAAATAACATCGCTGCCAGCACAACCGAGGTAACAAAGGGAGTGGTCAGGATGAGGGAAGAGAACAGCGCCACCAGCGTAAAGGAAATGTTCTGCGTCCACATGTTACGGAATTTGGCCGGGACGCGCAAATTCAACCATTTAGGCGTTTTGGAGGCTGGTTCAAGCACGCCTCCGCGCTGAAGCCAATCACCTACCACCGGGATGGGGCAGACAGCGCACCAGCCGCGCCCAAAGAAAGGCACGTCCACCAGGATCAGAATGGCCCACCATGCGATCCACACAAAAACAACACTGAAATTATGGCTGCCAACCGGCGTGCCGACAAAGCCTGCCAGGATGGCAAACATGAAACCCGCCAGCATGAGCACAAATAAAACAAGCTGTGTGTAGCGGTTTTTGAGCGCGGTTTTGATCAACGGGAAGCGGGTGAGCTCGATTTTGTTCATAAGGCTTGTATTTTGCCACCTTCGCGGCGGGCCAGAGTGAAAATGGAAAACATACCAATGAATGCCAGCGCTATGGAGCGGTAAAGCCAGGTGTTTGCGCCCACGTTCAACTTTCCGATCATGAACGGGTGCATGGCTCCACAGGTCACGTTGCAGCGCATCCGAAACGAACCTGGTCTATCGGCGACAAAGCTCATGTTGGCGGTTTGGCCGGGATCAGCTTTGACCGAGATGTCGTACCCATCCACATATAAACCGTGAACAACATCAGTAGAAATCAACTCAATGGTTACCATGTCGCCAGGATTGACCGAGATTTCGGCAGGGGAGTAGGCAAACTGGCTGGCTTCAACCCGAAACGAGCGCGCAATTGATGTATGTGGCCGGACCGGCAGCGGCGCGAAGGCCACCACCAGCCCAGCCAACACGAGGAGAAGGAGAATTGCACGCGAGCGGATCATAAGTTATTTGATGTTGGATGTTCCGTACTTGGAATACGTCGAATCGATGACAGTCTTGATATCACCCGGGCTCTTGCCGTCTTTTGTCATACGCATGGTATCCTGGGTGATATCCACACACAGCGAACAACCCAGGGCGTGATTATCGTAGCTGATCACACCCTTGTCATCCACGCCGGCGACGTAGCAGGAATAGTTCGAAGTGTGCCCAATATCGCCGCAGCCGCAATAGCATGGAATTTGTTTCATTACTTCAGGGTTGGCAATCGCAAACTGGTAAGCCTGCTGGACTGTGACTGGCGAGCTCTGCACTTCGGCGGGCATCCCGGCCATGGGGGCCATCTTTAAAGAATCACCACTTTGCGTGGCCGCGCAGGCCGGCAGGAAAGCTAACATAAGGATGGCGATCATGATGGGAAACAGGATCTTTGGTTTGAGCATGTGCTGTTCTCCGAAAAATTATTTTGGTTGTGATGTTTGTAACAAAGACAATCTTATCTGGAAATCGCTATCAAGGACAGCGCATGATGGCGGGGCAGAATATAGGCAATTTTGCCTATATTCTGCCCCAGGGCCACAATCGGATGCAAATTGCAATCCCTATTAGATCGCAACTCTAAATGATGTCTCCTCGAAAGCGATACCAAATCCAGCCGGCAATAAAACCAACCAACGCTCCTACCATTCAGGAGACCCAATGGATTGGGTGTGGAGATCCATTCAGGGCGATCCTGGTAATCACATAACCAAGAAAACCCAACCCGATCATCCCGAAATAAACGACCACTGGCCAGCCCTCATTTTTCGCAGCTTTCTGATGATTGGCGGTCATAGCGTCTCCTGTTGGGTTACAACGCCAAGATACATTCCCACATACCTGTGACGGTTGTCGCCACCTGCCTGTGCAATTGCCTGAAGCAGGTCAGGCATACTGACCAGATCCTGGCTGTATTCCACGAAGGCAAAGCCTGTCGTATGGTCTACATCTGCTTCCACGACACCGGTCAGAGCCAGCAGGCCATTGCGTACACGGGTGGCGCAATGGGGACAACCCATACCCCAAACTGCAAGACCCACGGTTGTTAAATTCTTGCGTTCATCAGATGCGATGATTTTTTGAGTCGGTTCAACGTGACAATTAGCATCCATTTTTTATTTCCTGATCGGTCTGTTAAGCGGCCAAAGTCTGTAGACGAGTCCGTAGCATTATTCTGGCGATCAACGCAAGAGCAATTACCAGCGACGCTAGCGCAACAATCTGAGATTGCGTCAGGCCAAATGCCAGGATTTGGTAGGCGCTCGTGAAAGCCAGGAAAAACCGCTCAAGGCTGTATAGGGTGAGATAAATCAGGAAAAGCATTCCATCTGGCAAATTTCGTTTGCGCAGTTGCCAGAGCAGACTAAAAATCCCCACGTTGACAATAATTTCGTAAACGGGCATGGGGGTATAGTAAACACCCAGTTGCGGCACCAGCGCATTGGGGCTGGTATAAGCAAATCCAAACGGCCCGGTAGTGGGTTTGCCCATCGCATCGCCGGTTATGACACAGGCAACCCGGCCAATTGCTTGTGCCAGTACCAGGCCGGGAGCTCCGGCATCCAATAGCTTCGGAAACTTCAAACCGTTTTTCCAGGCCAGGATGCCCGCAGCCAGCAACCCGCCCGCTATACCACCCCAGATGGCCAGGCCGCCTTCCCAGATGTACAAAGCGCGGATGGGATTGGAAGAAAATTCATCTGACCAGTGATCGAGTACGTGAAATAAGCGCGCGCCAAAAATGCCGGCGAAGACAATCCAGATGGCGATATCGTAGATCAGATCTTTCTTGAAACCTTTGCGATTGGCTTCGCGCGCTGTGAGCCAAATTCCAACAGCCATTGCAACCATCAGGATCAGGCTATACCAACGGACGGTGAAATTTCCAATGCTAAAAATAATCGGATCAATGCTGATGGTAAACATTCTAAATACCTTTGATGAAAAGATTTAGGGGCAGCCCCTGCGGACTGCCCCCAGATGTGAATTAGTGATTGTGGTGAGCGTGTTCGTCACCGTGGCTTGCAGTTTTGACATACTTGCCGGGTTCCGTGTCGAAAGCCTTCTTGCAACCGGGTGAGCAGAAGTAATAAGTCTGGCCTTGATAGTCAGATTTGCCAGCGGCAGTTTTGGGTTCAACGTCCATGTCACAAACGGGGTCTTTTACCATGTGTTTTCTCCTTTGATATAAATCGAATATTCTTACATCACCAGTTTACGCCCAGGGGACACAGACAGACAGCGCCATCTGTCGTATTTTTGTGTAGGCAATTATGCTTGTTTTAGCTAAACTGATCCCCTGGCAGCCCGAAGATGGTTGAATTTCTTTGAAAATAAAAAACACCAAATGGCTTACATCGGATAAGCCATTTGGTGCGAAACTGTTGCTTTTTTTGTACCGTGCTTACATGCGCATGGCCATCGGCAGAACAAACATCCAGATGTTGATGAAGCCGAGAACAACCATCAGCACGGCGTAGGGAATGAAGGTGCCCCACAGTTTCTCCGGCGCGTAATTGGCTTTAGCAATGCGGTAGGCTGTGTAGAGCGAGCCAGCGAAGCCAAGCCCAACCAGGCCAAACTGCAGCATCTGGAAAGGCCATGTCCTACTTCTTGCCCAAAGAAAGCCAATCCTGTGAAAAGGATGGATTTGCCTTCGGCCAGCAGGTGGAACAGGTTGTGGGCCATATGCCCGGCCATATCCAGCACGATCAGGGCATAGCCAAAGCGAGTGAAGTTTTGCAGCATCGACTCGCCGTTGAATTTCTTTGCAACCAGGGATGTCAGCCCGAGCAGGCCGATCGGGATAATCATGGAGATCAGGAAGGCAATCGAGAAGGTCACATAGTAGCTGGTAGTGCCAACGGCATTCTCCAGCGCGGTTAGCATGGGCGGCCAGGCCTTGAGCATGGTCACGTTCTGCACAAAGACGATGCCCATGATGACTGCCGAGAGGAAGGCTTCTTCCACCTTGGGTTTGCGGATGAACCATAGTTCCTTGGATGGCGCACGCAGGGTGAGCTGGATAGAATCATTCGGGCAGTTCTTGGCGCAACTGCCGCAAATATTGCAGTTGGCGCTGGATGTCATGGTCTTGGGAAACTCAAACAGCGGGCAGGCCTGGGACTTTTCGGTGCCCTTATAACAGGCAGCTACTGTGCAGGTGGCGCAAATCTCGGGCGTGCCGCGCAGCTGCAGCATGCCGTTGCGGGCATAGTTGCCCGAAAGCCCGCCCAGGAAGCAGACATAGCGGCAGAAGGTGCGGCGTTCAAAGAAGGCACCCGAGGCAACCACGCCGGTGGTCAGGGTCATCAACAGGATGCCCGAGCCAACCGGATTTTCCACAATACCCCAGACATGGTCACTCCAGGTGATAAATATGAAGAGCGCGTCGATGATCCAGATGCCGTATTTCTTGAGGAATTTTGGCACCGGGCGGTTGTTGCCGGCGAATTTCTGTACCAGGTCATTGATGGTGGCAAAGGGGCAAATGGCGCACCAGAAACGGCCCAGGAACAGGAACATGATCGGGATGATTGGCCACCACAGCGCCCAGGTCAGAGCTGTGCCAAAGTTGTCATGCGCGGCAGAAGGGCCAAGCAGAAGTTCGAACATGATTACCATGAAGATGAGCAGGGTGGGCCACTGGATGATGCCCGGATACCACTTGCTTTTGATGAAGCCGCCGATGTACTTGTTTTTGAGCAGGTTGGTGCCGCTGGATTGCATGGGGGCCGGGGCTACCTGGATGTCGCTGAGCTTGACTTTCACTGGGGGTTGGATCAGGTTGGTCATGGGATTATGCCTTCTTCGATAAGGTTGTGGAGACGGATTTTCGTTTCATAACAACTGCGGCACTGATAAGCGCGAAATCTACGGCAAAGAAGCTTCCAAGAACGATGGCGCCGGTTTTTGATTTTGCAACGTGTAGAGGAAATTCGATTTCGGTCAGTTTCCCACCAGCACGGTCTGATCGCCATCGCTTTCGATGGCAAGCTGGCCGTCATACTCGCCGCTTTCATGACCGGCTGTGAGCACGGTCATGCTCATCTGTTCATCCATCGCGGTCACAGCGGTCATGGTACCGACTTCCGCGGTAGGCTGCGTATCCGTGCTGCCCATACCAGACATCGTTCCGGTTTCCGGAGTGGGCTGCGCAGCGTCCATGCTGCCCATGCCGGACATTGTGCCCGCTTCGGTGGATGGCTCGGGGGACATACCAATCATTGTGCCGGCTTCTGCAGCGGGGGCTGATTCGACATGCTCTGCACCCGCTTCGGCTAGACTGACTTCCAAATCGGCCTGGGGAACGGGCATGCCCATACCATCCTTCACCAAAAC
Organism: Chloroflexota bacterium; assembly: GCA_026390035.1. GTDB lineage: Bacteria > Chloroflexota > Anaerolineae > Anaerolineales > Villigracilaceae > UBA5195. The sequence continues at coordinate 3,558 of JAPLGT010000040.1, read as the reverse complement.
ATGGATATCATTTTCGCCAACGAAGGCGGGTTTTTCAAAAGACAGGGTCACTTGGTAGCCGTTGACCGTTTGCGTAAATTCATTTCCACCGGCTCCGCCGTCCGCCAGCGCAGAAATCGGCAGCGCCAACAGGACAATCAGAGTTGCGGTAAAAAGTAATGCGGTTTTGTGTGCGAGTCTTTTCATGGATACTCCTTGTTTCGGTAAATTAAGATGGGGTATCTTATCAGCCCCAACGAAAATGACAGAGCGCCATATTGCGCATTTTTGTTGTGAGCATAATGGCTTGTGTCGAATGTCACCCGTGTAATATGACATTTCTACTTCAAAAAGATCTCTTCATATATAAAACCAGAACAACGAGAAAAAATCACATATCGTGAAAGAATGGGGGCAATGCCTTTATACATACCAAATACCAAACAAGGAGAAACGGTAATGAATACTCATGAACTTTGGACAGTAGCACACGGTATGGGCTTCGGCTTTCTGTTCCTGCTTGGCTTCGCAGGCGCCCTGTACGGCATCTATATGATGAAGCCCGAATGGATCACCGCAGAAGGCACCAATGTCAACGTTCGCAACATTCGTATCTTTCTGTGGGTTTTAGCCGCAGCGGTCTGGCTGGCAGTTTTTAGTGGCGCTTTCATTGTGTACCCCTGGTACCGCGCTGCGGTCCCCGCCGGCATCACCGATCTGACCAATTACCCCAAATTCCTGCTGCTCGCCAATGAAAGCACCGCTTTCTGGCATGAGTTTGGCATGGAATGGAAAGAACATGTTGCCTTCATCGTGCCATTTGCCGCCACGATGGTTGCCTTCATGGCACAGTACTACGGCGCTGAACTAACAAAGAAACCGGAAGTCCGCCGCTACGTGATGATCTTCTTCAGCATCGCTTTCGCTGCCGCCGCTGTCGCGGGTGTCCTGGGCGCTTTCATCACAAAAGCCGCCGCGGTTCACTAGAACTTAACGAATTAGGAGAAATAACATGGCATCTAAAACTTCTGAACGCCCGAATGGCCCCGTTGCTGCTGCTCTTCTCGCTGGTGGAATTGGCGCCGCGGTGATGGGTATCGCAACCCTGGCAAATGAAATCGCCCCCAAGTCTGCATTTTCGACCAGCCTGGTTTGGTCCAAGGCAGTCGGCGGTCTCTCCGGCAAAGCCGGCCTGTCCATCATCGCCTACATAGTCGCCTGGGCAGTCCTGTACTTCCTGCTCAAAGACAAGGAAACCAAGTTCGAACAGATGGCGATGATCGCTCTGGGCTTGCTGGTTATTGGCCTGATCGGCACTTTTCCTCCCGTCTGGCACCTGTTCGGCGCTTAATAAACAAATTAAATAAAAAAGCTCCCGCAAAATTTTGCGGGAGCTTTTTTATTCCTTACCCATTCGTTCGAAAAGATGGTGTTCGTAGGCGTAGGCTGCCAGCTCAATGCGGTTGTTCAGCCCCAGTTTCTCGAAGATATTTCCAATATAATTTCCAACCGTCTTTTCGCTCAGGTTTAGCAGCCGCCCAATTTCGGCGTTGGTTTTGCCGCGCGCCAGGGGAGCGAGCACATCCATTTCCCGGTCCGAAAGATCGCGGAAGGCGTCTTCGTTGGCTTTGCGGTCGGCAGCCCGCACTTTTGTGAGCAGGCGCGCCGTGGTGGATGGATCAAGTAATGCCTCGCCGCGCGCCGCGGCCTGGATGGCGCGCAGCAATTCATCGTTGCCAACCTGCTTGAGAACATAACCCATCGCCCCGGCGCTGATGGCGCGCATGACCAGTTCATCATCGGCAAAAGATGTCAGCATGACCACCTTGCTGTCCGGAAAGCGGGCTGTCAGTTGGCGAGTGGCTTCGATGCCGCCCTCGCCCGGCAGGCGGATATCCATTAGCACCACATCCGGGCTGAGGTTTTCAACCGCTTTCAATGCTTCACCGGCTGTGCTGGCCTCACCAATCACTTCCATATCGGGCTGGTCATTCAAGAGTGTCGTGAGACCCAGGCGCACGATGGCGTGGTCGTCAACCAGTAAAATTCTTGTTTTTGTCATTTTAATCTATCCACGGAATCTGAAGGGTCACGCGCGTGCCCCTGTTGCCCTTGCCGGAAAATTCCAACGTGCCATTCAACAAACGGGCGCGGTCGCGCATATTGCTCAGGCCATAACCCGGACGCGCTTCGGATGATATCCCAATGCCGTCATCCTGGATTTCAATCGCCAGGCGTTCGCCCAGATCACTGGCCTTGATTTTAACATTCCTGGCATCGGCATGCCTCACGATATTGGCCATGGCTTCATTGATGATCGCCATCAGATGCGCGGTTCGCATGGGTGAAAGCGCCGCTTGTTCAGGCAGGGACAGATCGAGCGAGATGGTCACCAGCGAGTTGTAATGCGGATCGTGGGCAAGCTGCTGCAGCAAGTCCGGAACAGGTTCTGCCACCGGGATGGTGTCCGTGTGCAGTTCGGCCAGATTGCGGCGTAGGTCGACAATCGAATCGTTCAGCACCACGAGCGAACGGTCCAACCGTCCGCCGATCTCGCTGCCGGGCTGCGCCAGGCGCGAAGCGGATTCAACCAGAAGCCCGGCTGTGTATACTTTTTGAATGGCGCCGTCATGCAGTTCGCGTGCCAGCCGTTCGTGCTCGGCGAGAATGATTTGCTGCTGTTCGAGCGCCTCGATGCGGCGTTCGGTTTCGACATCAAAGATCTCCAGAGCGCGAATGATCGCGATGGCAATGACCAGGCTGATCAACGAGCGAAACACGAGCACCGGAATGCCGATGGCGTTGACAAATGTCTGCGTGTTCAGCAGATTTCCGGGGAAGAAATCAACCTGAGCAGGAATCAGGCCGGCCAGGAAAGCGTAAACGCCCAGCGAAAGGCCTGCAATCTGCAGCATCTGATAAATGGCCGGGACGTTGAGAGGTTTGATGCGCTGCACAGCATGCACACGCAAGCCATAAGCCGCCAAAAGTCCGCCCGGGAAGCCAATGAAGTAGCGCGCCAGAGCGCTGGCAACCCTGCGCCAGCTCTGCACATCCATGGCAACCGGCGTAAGCACAAAAAAGATCACAAAAATCCAGAGCAGCAGCAGACCGGCTGCAAAACCATGCAGCCAGCGGGCTCGTCCCAACGGGCGCAAAACAGCCACGCCGAATTCAAACAGGCAGGCAAAGGAGCCTCCCAGCAAAAGGATCTGCATGATCCAGAGCAGATTGACCACCGCAGGGCTTAGATATTGATCTTGGATCGGGATGAACAGATCGCCCCATTCATTAAAAGCGTGGAAAATTCCAAAGACAGCCAGCCAGCGCAGGCTACGGGCCAGATCAAGGCGCGAGGATTGACGAACCTGGAGCAGGATGGCGAAGCCCAGGATGAAGAAACCCAGCCCATAGACAAACAGGATGATCTGCCGGTTGAGAATGAAAAACTCGGACAATGAAATCATGATAGTGATTGTAGCATAAGGGTTGAGTGGAAATGGTTTGTATATAATCAGTCGATACTTTAGCTACAGATGGAAGTCAACTTTCAGGCATCCTTCGAAAGTTTTTTCACTG
>JAPLGT010000049.1:0-46189 GCA_026390035.1 Chloroflexota bacterium | reverse complement strand
GCAAAATCTGCGCTATCCATTTATGATACAGTTGGTTGATCTTCATGGCCTTCTCCTTGTAATATTTTGTCTGTTAACAATAACATTACGATGTTTGGGCTTGGAGATCAACCCTTATTTACAAACTGTCAGGTAGCTAGTTTTCTTTTATGCAATCAGGTCTCTCCACAAAGATAAAACCCGCCGTGGAAAAACCAAGTGTGACAGCTTGATCGCCAATTTGAATGGTCAATGTCTGGTTAAAAGGCAAGACATTCAATACCTGAGCATCTGCCCCAGGTAGGATCCCACTCTCAATTAGAAAATTCAATAATTCCGGGTTATCTTCAGCATTTTCATGGATGCGCCGAATGATCACTGGTTCCCCAACTGGAAGATCGGTAAGAGAAGTCCACTTGTTTGTCACATGTTCACACCCCGGAAAAGGATTCCCGTGTGGGCAAACCTGCGGATCACCGAGGATGGCACGCATACGTTCTTCTAATTGGGGAGAAATGGCATGTTCAATACCATGGGCTTCGTCATGGATCAGGGGCAGCGGAACTTTCAGAATGCTCGCCAGCAGCCATTCGGTTAACATGTGGCGGCGGGTCACTGAATGCGCAGCTGCCCGCCCTGTTTCAGTCAGGTGAACAGCCTTGCGCCCAGTGCCAGAAATCCAATTGTCACGCTCCATGCGCTTGAGGGTCATCGCCACAGTTGCCGGCGCAACCGACAGATTCTCTGCCAGGCGGGCGGCAATAATTTCGCCGTGATCCCTTTCCATCACATGCATGGCCATTAAATAATCTTCCACGGTATAGGTAGGGCGAGTTTCCGCCGTTGAAGCAGCGTGACGTGACATTTATCATCCTGTTTTCAAACAATATATACTAGACTAATCATAAATATTAGCATATACTAATATCCATAGTTTCCTGACACTATCTTGGACATTCTATCATGTCTCCTTGCGCTGTCAAGAATGGTCCACCGTGATTGCCAGCCGGATACCCGAATATCCATATAGTTGACGAAAGTTAATAATTTAGACAATAGTTTATTGGGAGGCAGACAATGCTGGCTGGTTTTCTTTTATCACTTCGCGAAGGGCTTGAAGCTGCCCTGGTGATCGGTATGGTCCTAGGCGTACTTACCAAACTCGAACGTACTGACTTAAATCGCACAGTCTGGAGTGGCTTGGCCCTGGCTGCGGCCCTAAGCACCGCGATTGCTGTGGCTCTGGCCCTGTTAGGAATGGAATTTGCTGGGTTGGGTGAAATGATTTTCGAAGGCTCAGCCATGCTTCTGGCTGCAGGTGTTCTGACCTGGATGATCATCTGGATGCATCGCTCGGCTGGCACCCTTAAAACCCAGATCGAAGCCAAAACCCGGAATGCATTAAATGAAAAAACCGGCGGTGGCCTGTTCGCCCTGGCATTTCTGGCTGTCTTCCGCGAGGGTGTCGAACTTGCATTGTTCTTGCTGGCAGTCGAAAAGGCTTCCAGCCCCATCCAGGCTCTGACAGGCGCCCTAACCGGGTTGGCAGGCGCGGCATTATTGGGATGGATGTTATTCTCTTCTACACGCAAGATGAGCCTGCAGGGCTTTTTCAAGGCCACAAACATCCTGCTGATTATTTTTGCTGCCGGGATGGTTGCATCTGGTGTTCACGAATTCATTGAGGCTGGATTTATTTCCGGTCTGATTGAACCGGTCTGGAACATAAATGGTATTTTAAGCGACCAAAGCGAGTTGGGACTTTTGCTCAAGGCCCTGGTTGGCTATAATGGCGCACCATCACTGACTGAACTGCTAGTTTATATTGCTTACATGGCTGGCATTGCCGCTTACACCTTTGCTCGCAATCAGCAAAAAATTACACCCGTAGTTGGCATGGCTGATTAAACCGAAATTCTGGAGGCTGGGCGATGATGAGCTTCAACCCCTATGCCCGACTTCAAATAAAAAGAGTCCAGCCATGCTGGACTCTTTTTATTTGAAGTTATGCGCTTGAAAATCTTGGTTAGCGCCAGCTAACAGTCTCTTCATCGCGTGGCTTGGCAGTCATGACTGCTGGCTGGTAGGTCGGTTCAACAACCCGCGCCGGTCTTTGAATGTTATTTTGTGGAACGGGCTTCTGAAATGGTCTTGAATTGGTATTAGCAGCCTGACCCAGCGGGCGATTGACTCCGTCAAAACGGCTCTGCACCGGGCGGTTTGAAGGCCGTGAATCCGCCATGGAAAACAACCTGTCACCTGCCATTGAAAATGTCCCAATAATCAGCAGTCGAATCAACCAGACCATGACCGCTACAAAAACAGGCACCACCTTGTTAAGTACCTCACGCCCAATGATGGCCGAGCCAAGCGCAGTATGTCCATTGATGGCAACCGCCACTCCCCACCAGGTGAGCATGGCATTCATTGCAGCAGCCAGCAGCCAGGCGCCAAAAAGATACCAAACCTCGGCCGGCTCCTGCGAAGCATCCTTTTCTGGTGTGAACAGACGCGCAATTCCAGCAAAATCAATCCCGCAAAAAGCGATCGAAAGGATTGTGGCCCAGCGCACTCCCATAAAGGTCAGATCTTTGCTGAGCAGATCTGTAAGTGCAAAATCGGTTGTGGAATAGTTAAAGACCTCAAAGGCCAGCAGAGCCACCATCAAAATACCGCCAAAAAGTGCTCCGCGACTTAGCCCTGTCTTGCGGAAAATATTGAGCAATTGAAACGAAGAAAGATTGTTCATGGGTTTCTCCTTGTAACCTCGAATCGAGTATCAATCAGGCTGGTATTATGTATTCACTCACCGGGTGGCTGACTGATGGACAGAACACTACCAGATAGAAAAGAATCGTTTTTTGTGGTTATTTTGCGGGAAAATCTGTTATGAAAATAGATTTTCTTAATTCCTACCGCAAGATAATCACCGGCAGAGCAAACCACCGACTATCATCCGCTTTCAGGCAATGATAGTGTTGATTAAAACCTGCACCTGGCTGCCGTTGGTAAACACAATACCATATTAGAACATATATTCTATTTTGTCAATAGGTAAATTTTACCCGAAGACTGTAAAAGAGTAACTCGCTAATTCTGTTTTATAGATTTTAAATTTCGGCATGGTTCAAATTAGATTGACACTTTCAAAAACATGATTGACAATTTTTCGGCGCGAACGCCTCAATATTCATCAAAATTTGCAACTTATGGGCTGTTTTAGCCGGAGTTCGCCAAAAATTTTTCGGAAGTGTAAATCAAAGTGTCAATCTAACTTTCTGGGTTTCTGAACCATGCCTAAATTTCGTCACCTTTTATACTCGTTTTCCATGAGCTACACAAATCGCCCATGCAGCAGTAGTCTCCAACACGGAAGAACAATAAGCAAACACAGGTACTACTGTATAATTCAGGCATGCCATACCTGATCGACGGCCACAATTTAATTCCGAAGCTCGGTCTTGATCTGAGTTCTCTTGACGATGAGACCGAACTGATTGAACGGCTCAATGAATTCTGCCGCATCTCTCGCCGTGGTCAAATGGAAATCTACTTTGACAATGCCCGGCCGGGTGGACACGAAAAAAGGAAAATCGGACTAGTAAGCGCCATCTTCGTTCGCAAGCCCATGATCGCAGATGAAGCCATTCGGTTGCGACTGAAGCACCTAAAGAATGACGCCAAGAACTGGAACGTGATCTCATCTGATCACCGTGTGCAAACTGAAGCAAGATCAGCAGGAGCAAAAGTCATTAATTCTGATGAATTTGCCAATACTGTCATGGAAACCCTGCGCGCAGGACCACCAACAGGAAACACAGCCATAAAATCCCTGAGTGCACGTGAGTTGGATGAATGGCTTACCTTGTTTGGAGAGAAGCCTGACGACCGCCGCAAACTCTAATTATTATTTAATGTATTTATGACTAATACCATATAAAATACCATCAATGACGCCTGAATAATTTTATTGGTACAATAGGCGCCCCCACCGAAACCAAGGTACAGCATGTCCCCCCCCATGCAACCTGATCGGTGGCGCAAATCCCCTTCACACTGCGAGATATGTCTTTTGACATATCTCGCAGTCAATTTAAGTGTAGAATAATGGCATGCAAAGTCTATACTGTCTGGCTGCAGCCCACCAGCACCAATTTCCAGATCACCCTGAGCAACCCAAACGTCTGGAACTACTTGAAATCGACACAATCCCTGGTATTGCGCCACTACCCTTTTCAGCGGCAACCCGGGAGGAGATTGGACGTGTTCATAATTCCGGCATGTTGACAAAGCTGGAAGATGACTGCCTGCAGGGACCAGGGATTATCGACAGCGCTCCCACTTACGTAACCAGAAATTCGTTTGAAGCCGCCAGGCTGGCCGCCGGTGCCAGCCTGGCGGTTACGCGCGCAGTGATCAAAGGCACAGCCCGGAATGCTTTTGCAATTGTACGACCGCCGGGTCATCACGCTGAACCTGACCAGCCAATGGGTTTTTGCCTGTTGAATAATGCTGCCATCGCTGCCCTGGATGCCATCCAAAATGGTATCGAGCGCGTGCTGGTTGTTGACTACGATGCCCACCATGGCAACGGCACCGAAAAAGCCCTATTAAACAATCCGCGCGCAGGCTACTTCTCAACTCATCAGGAAGGCATTTATCCTGGCAGCGGCTGGCTGGAAGCAGCCCCACGCGCCAAAGGCCGGATTGCTAATTTCCCACTCCCGGCCTATAGTGGCGACACCTGCTTCGACCAGCTCTTTGAGCATGCTCTGACCCCCTTCTTGAAAACATATTCTCCCGGACTCATTATCGTTTCGGCCGGGTTCGATGCACACTGGACCGATCCCATTACTTCGCTTGGTCTTTCTACAGCCGGCTATTACTCCATATCAAAAAAACTTATCGATCTTGCCAATGAAGTTTGCGCCGGAAAAATTGTTTTTGTGCTGGAGGGCGGCTATGACCCAGAGAATGTCTCCAACTGTGTGCGGGCTGTCTTCAGCGCCATGACCGGGAACGAGCCGCCACAAGTAAACGACCTTTCGCGCTACCCCGAACCAGATATCAGACGACGTGTGGATGCTTTTCGTAAGTGGCATGGGCTATGAGTGAAACATCCTTCACAAAAATATTTCCCGTAGTTTTACGCTCCCACACCTGGCAATCTGCCGCAATCATCACCTTCATTAGGCTTGCGCCTGGACACCCAGCTGAAAGATGAATTTCAGATCTTGGGCTGATCTTCTAATCTTCCTGTTTTGAATTTGCAGATCTAATCTTCGGCATGATTTACCAGCGCAAGCGCGGTATGGCATATCAGAAGAAATCGAACGCCAAGAATTGTAAAAATACGCGCTCAAGAAAGCCCTGTCGGCAAACTTAAAAAACACCTGATAGCGCAAAGTGGTCTGCCAAACTGATCTTATTAACTAGTCACATCCTGGTTTCCATGTTTGTGGCTGCGAACATCCACCAGCAGCGAATTAAGTCAATTACGAGGATTAGTATCCTGGCCAATTACGCCGATTCGGTGGATACACAAAACCTATTTAATCCACTGCCTGAGGCAATTAGCGCTTTCTAACCTTCTTTGAGTTCCCTTTTTCATCTTATTTTGTATTCTCAAAAGCTTCCAGGAACATCTCCAGTGGGTTTTCCGTCTTGATCTTGCAAATGACATTATGGATATAATTGTCTATGTGTCTTTATTCAAAGGAGAACATTTATGAAGCAGCGATTTCCACTCTGGCAATTGATCATTTTTATACTTTTATTTATTTCGCTAGCCTGCAACCTCGGCCTGCCGACTATGCCTGGTACTCAGCCTTTGCCCACCCCCAGCGCAACCCCAGTGCCCCTGCCACCTACCATTATTGAAACTTTGCCGCCAGTAGGGAGTACCATTTCGCAGCAAGCCTTATTGACTATCTTTTTTAGCGAAAAAATGGCACGCGCATCGGTGGAAGCTGCCTTGAGTGCGGACTTTCCAGGTGGTTTTGTCTTCGGCTGGGCAGATGATGCCACGCTTACCCTGGCTCCCAAGATCCCATACCCTGTCAATTCAAAAGTAACCTTTTCACTGGCCGCAAGTGCAATATCGGCCAATGGTTTAGCGTTGCCTGAACCGCTCAATTTTTCATACCAAACGCCAGGTCCGCTAAGTGTTGCCCAGATCTTACCGGCCAGCAATGCCGTGGATGTTTCGCCTGATTCGGCCGTGGTGGTCACCTTCACCCAGCCAGTCGTACCGTTGGGTGCTGCCAGCACGACGCTTCCGGATGGGCTGACACTGGAACCAGCGGCGCCCGGCAAAGGCGAGTGGTTGAACACCAGCACCTACATCTTCCATGCCAATCCGGCCCTGGCAGGTGGCATCCAATATACAGCACACGTCAACCCAAAGCTGATCAGCACCAGTGGCGTGGCCCTGGATCCGTCCAGCCCGGATACTTCCTGGTCATTCACAACCACCTTGCCAGCTGTGCTCAAAATCTCAGCAGATACCGGACCAGGTGGTTTGAACATTGATTCGACCATGGAAGTCAGCTTTAACCAGTCCATGGATCGAACCAGCGTTGAAACTAATTTTTCGTTTACTGGTCCGGATGGCAAACTGCCCGGCAGCTTTGCATGGAATAAGAATTTTAGTATGGTCACGTTCAAACCAGCCAGCTTGCTCCAGCGCCAGACAAACTACACTTTGATCGTTGGCACAGGTTCGCACTCAAAGGGTGGTGCCTCGCTAGGCACACCTTCCCAGATTAATTATCAAACTGTCTCAGCCTTTGGCGTGCTTACAACCAGCTTCCCCAATGGACAGGTACATCCTCCCACCATGAGCGTGGACTTCACCTTCAACGCCCCCCCGGCACGTTATACCGATGCGGAACTGCAGACCCTTATAAGCATCAGCCCTCAGGCCGTTTATTACAATTATTATCTCGATGGGAATATTCTCACCCTGAATGGCAACTTTAAACCAGGTCAGCGTTATACAGTCACTTTTTCGCCCAATCTGAAAGACCGTTGGGGTCAGACACTTGGACGCGATTACACCTTCAGCTTTACGGAGCCGGACGCCCAACCCGATCTAGCCACCGGCACATTCCTACCAGCGCTTTTTACCCGTCCAGATGATCCCAGAATCAGCGTCCAGGCAGTTAATGTAAACACTATTATTGTTTCACACGGCACGCTCTCTCTGGATGATTTCATGCGCTTCCAGAATGATTACCAGTTCAAACAGAATTTTGCACCCGCCGATCTGCAAACAAGATCACTGAACCCAGGATTGTCACTCAATGATAACCAGCCGGTAGACATCGACCTGAGCAGCAACCCGCTCCCAACCGGTTTCTATTTTATCAACATTGATTCTCCCGAGGTGTCCACTCGAAACACAAACTTGCACACGCTGGTGGTTAGCAACCTGAATGTGACCATCAAGGCCAGCCCTAGTGAAGTACTGATTTGGGCCGTCGATTTGCGTAGCCAGCTTCCGGCCTCAAATATTCCGGTAAGACTATATGACGAAAAATCCGGAAACCTTACCAGCGGTGTCACCGATGAGCGCGGGCTGTGGCAAAGCCAGATATCAAATCCGTTGAATAATGGCAATATTTATGCCATACTCGGGCAACCGGGCGATGACCAGTTTGGTGTGGCCGCTTCAGATTGGGGCCAGGGCATCTCACCCTGGGATTTTGGGCTGCGCTCTGATACCAGCCGAGCCCGCCCGGAAGTCTATTTATATACAGAAAGACCTGTCTACCGCCCCAGGGATACAATTCATTATCGTGGAATCTTAAAAAATTGGTACGATGGGCGCTACAGCGCATCAGATATCAAAGAATTTAGCCTGACCTGGTCCGGCCCGCATGGGAAAATCGGCCAGTCTCAACCCGTCACGCTTTCCGGTTACGGCAGCTTCAATGGTGAGTATAAACTCGCTGCAAATGCCGAGCCTGGTGACTACAACCTTACCGTGGCCAGCGCTGGCAATGACCTTAATAACGGGTCCTTGTATTTCCAAGTCGCCGACTATCGCAAACCTGAGATCAACCTATCTGTGAGCCTCAGCCCCGATCCGGGCATGAGCGGTACGCAAATTACCGCCAACGTAAAAGCTGAGTATTTTTTCGGGGCGGCTGTGGCAGATCTACCCTTCACATGGCGCTTATACACCGGCCAGTCTTACTTCTCTATACCGGGATATAACACTGGAATTCAAAGTTCGCGCTGGCTTTCCACGAGCGATGGGCAGTTTGGGAATATTTACCAAAGTGGCGATAGTCGTACTGCCGCAGATGGCACATTCAATATTCCGTTTAATGATCTTAACGTGGGCGATACAACAGAAATTACCCTGGAAATCAGCGCCAGTGAATCTGGCGGATTCCCTGTAAGTGCACGCGCGAGCATCACCCTGCACCCTGAGAGCTTCTATGTCGGCGTTCGTCCAAATGCCTGGGTGGGACAAGCCGGCTTGCCACTTGGTTTCGATCTTTTGAGTGTGGATTGGGACAAAAATCCCATCAGTCAGCCCCTTAATGTTGCCTTTGAAAAAATCCGCTGGGAACGTAGTGATGGATTATTCGGCGATTTCAACTTTAAACCCATTTATACGCCAGTCGACAGCCGCACAATTAGCAGCGGAGCGAATGGCAAAGCCAGCGTCACATTCACACCCCCAGATGCGGGCACTTATGTACTGGATGTAACATCTGGCAAGGCACATACCCAGACCATCATCTGGGTTACAGGTGGGGAAAATGCGGAATGGCCAAATCTACCTTTCCAGCAAATCCAGATCACAGCCAACCAGGATAAGTACAAAGCCGGCGAAACCGCCGAGGTTTTCATACCCAACCCATTCAACGCGCCAGTTCTGGCACTACTGACAACCGAGCGCAGCACATTCAAATCAGTGGACGTGGTTACGATCCCAGCCAGTGGTTACAAATTTAACCTACCGCTCAGCGACGACTCGGCGCCCAACGTGTACGTTTCAGCCACGCTGCTCGGCTCCCAGAACGTCGATTTTCGCCAGGGCTATCTTAATCTTCCGGTAGAACCATCCGCTTTTACCCTGAATGTCGAATTAAAAGCTACTCCAGAAAAAGCAAAACCCGGCGATACCATCAACCTGGACCTAAAGGTCAGCGATTCAAAAGGCCAGCCTGTTCAGGCTGAGTTTTCAATGGCTGTCGTCGATCTGGCTGCGTTGGCACTGGCCGATCCGAATTCAGTCGATATCATCCCAGCTTATTATGATATCCAGCCCCTGGGCGTACGCACCGGCCTGACGGCCGCTGTCTATACCCGGAGGCTGCTCAATTTTGGCGGCGGAGGGGGTGGCGGAGGAGGCGGTAATATACTGACCCTGCGCAGTAAATTCCCCGATACAGCCTACTGGAAAGCTGACATCCTGACCGATGCTCTCGGCCTGGCGCATGTTTCGCTGACCCTCCCCGACAACCTGACCACCTGGGAAATCGATACCCGTGGTCTAACGAAAGATACCAAGGTTGGGCAGGCCCGCGTTCGGGTTCTAACCAGCAAAGAACTTCTCATCCGCCCACAGACCCCACGCTTTCTGGTGACTGGTGACCACGCTGAACTGGCCGCCATGGTTAACAACACAACCAGCCAGGCCCTGGATGCAACTGTCAGCTTGCAAGCTCTAGGATTGACGCTAGATGATCCGGCCCTGGCCGAACAAAAAGTCAATATCCCTGCTAATGGTCGCGTTCGAGTAGCCTGGACCGGGTTGGTGCAGAATGGCGATACGGTAGACGCCATTTTCCAGGTAAAAGCAGGCAACTTTCAGGATGCATCCCGCCCCGATGGTGGCCCTATCCCAGTCTTACGGTATACCGCACCGCAAACTTTTTCCACGGCTGGCATCTTGACTGGAATATCCAATCGCCAGGAAATCATCGGCCTGCCGCGTAGTTTCCAGCCTTTAGACGCCAATTTACAAGTGGAAATCTCGCCATCACTGGCTGCTGCCATTTTGGGCTCCTTGAAAGCCCTGGATACATCCGAGCAACCATGGAGCAGTGAGCAAATTATCTCCACACTCCTGCCCAACCTGGCCACCTATAACGCCCTAAAGGAATCCGGCATTGATGATCAGGAGCTGACTGCCCGCCTGCAAAACAACCTGGTGACAGATCTGCACCGCCTGATGACCTTCCGAAGCGATGATGGCGGCTGGCGCTGGACAAATTCCAGCCAAAAAACAGACCCATACCTGACGGCCTATGTCCTGCTGGGTTTGCAGTTGGCTTCAGAAAGCACACTTAACCTGGACGGCTTCGATATCGCCGAGGTACTCTCAACTGGGCGCGCTTACCTGTTTGCCAGTGCCGAACCCTTTACCAGCCTTGCCAACAATGATTCAGGTTGGATCGATCAATCGGAAAAGCTTAATCGAGCAGTCTTTTATTGTTATGTTCTTACGCAAAGCGGAGACCTGCAAAACTTCAACGCTCTGCCGGCTACACTTTATGAAAACCGCGCCAGGCTTGACCCTTGGGCCAAGTCCATGTTAGCGTTGACGCTTTACAAGCTTTCTTCCACCGACGAACGCGTTAACAGCTTGCTTGGCGACCTTGAAGCCAGTGCTATCCGTACTGCCACCGGTGCTCATTGGGAAAGTACTGTGGGTGATTGGATGAATCCAAGCAGCGCCTTATTTACCACCGCAGTGGTGGTAAGCGCCCTGGCAGAGCGTAACCCTGCCACACCCCTGGCAGCCGATGCAGTCCGCTATCTGGCATCTCAACGTGATGCCGGAGGACGCTGGGCTTCTTCGTACGAAACCGCCTGGGTGATTATGGCTCTCAGTAAATACATGCGCTCCAGTGGAGAATTGCAGGGTAACTTTGCATTCTCGGCTACACTGAACGGTACTCCTCTGGCACAAGGCCAGGCTTCTGGGCCCCAGAATATGACCACGATAAACGCCAGCGCAGCTCTGACGCAGTTAAACTTGAGCGGTGCCAACTCCTTGCTGATCAGCAAACAGGATGGTACAGGAAAACTATACTACCGCGCCGCACTGACAGTCGACCGTCCGGCGGAAACAGCGCCAGCCATCGAGCGCGGCCTTGCCATCAGTCGCCAGTTCATCGACTGCAACAGCGGCACCTGCCAGCCGGTCACAGCTTACCAGATGAAAGCTGATCAGAGTGGAAAGGTAACCGTTAAATTGACACTCACCCTTCCAAACGATGCTTACTACCTGATGGTGCAGGATTACATCCCCGCAGGTTCAGACATCCTTGATACCACGCTCAAAACCAGTCAACAAGGTGAACAAAATCAGGGTGTACAAGCACAGTTCGACCCATCTGATCCATTTGGCGAAGGTTGGGGTTGGTGGTATTTCAATCAACCACAAATCTACAGCAGCCATATCTCGTGGAGTGCAGATTATCTTCCCGCCGGAACCTATGAATTAACCTATTCGCTGATACCGTCCCTGGCTGGCATTTACCACGTTCTTCCAGCACATGCCTGGCAAGCTTACTTCCCAGAAGTTCAGGGGACCAGTGCCGGAGCGTTATTTGAGATAAAACCTTAATGCACACACATTAAAAGAATGACCCCGCAGGTTTCTTATTTGAAATTTGCGGGATCATTGATTAAATCCTGGCGGGTAAGACTAGGGGGGCGTGCAGGTGAATTTGAACAAGATCCTGCTGTACTGTGTTTCCTTGGTACCGACGATGGTCGTCATCGCTACCCACCGGTCGATTTCCTCGATATGGCCCATGGTCATTCTCCATGTCCAATTTACAGTCTTTGAACCTGCCTCGGAAAACTTCAAAACTCCCCCAACGATCGTCCCGTCAAAGGGATTACGATCCCATCTATAATTGATTTCGCCGGGTCCATTGACGGTGATGGTTGCTGAAAAATCATATTCAGCCCCATCGCTTCCGCAACCCTTTTGGGGTCGACGGGTGTAATCATAGACAACGCTCACAACGCCGAAGTCACGATCGGGTTTTGCACTGACCTTAATCTGCACAATCAAGGACTGGTTATAACTGCCAACTCCCATGGCACCGCCATAAGGCGTGATAATGTGCCAATAACCGGCATAATCTCCAGCTGTCGTGGGCGCAAGCATCTCTATGGATAAATCAACGCTATCACCCGGTTTGACGACCCTGGTGAGGGGAAATGATGTCACGGTGCTAAGAGCATCGCCCTTATCAAGCACGAGTGAATATTTCTGATCCCAAACGCAATTTCCATCGTTCCGGACACGCCAGGTCTTGGTAAAACTGACTCCAGGTGCGACAATCTTGCCATCTGGAATGGTAACATCTGCCAAAAAGGTCATCGCAAAACAGGCCTTGCCGTTGCTGCTCCCGCCGGAAGCTGGCTGTGCAGGTGTGGCGGTTTCGGTTGGTAGTACTCCTGCAGGTGTCCCAGCATCGCTGGCAGGCTGTGTTACCAGGGTTTCGGTGGCAGGCACAGGTGTTGCCGTGGATGCAGCTGCCAGGGCGGTAAAACGTGCTTCCACCGTTTGCGCGGCGGCAGTAGATATGCCAGCCACATCGGGAGTGGGTTGAGCACAGCCGCTCAAAAGCAGAGCGAGTGCAGTCATGAGCGAAAATAACACATATGTTTTTTGTTGCATTTTTTTCCTTTCGTTGACAGCTTTATTATAACAAAAACAAAGCTCCGATTCGCCCCCCAAGCTGTAACCGTATTTTGATTGGGGTGGTGCGTCAACCCCGAACTCTTAGACCATACCGATCGACGATTACAGTAAATAGGTCAGGGTTTGTTGTTTATGACGAAACATTAGGTTTTCAGTATACTATAGGCTGAAAACCTAAATATCCCCCGTTGGTCAGTAACCATCATTATTTGTTTCGATTCTATCGCGCAATTTGATACCAGCCAAGGCAGGCTAAATAATAGATGTTGACTCACCGGAGAGTTTTCCGATGCCAGGAAACTCTCCGCTTGGTGGAATAACCTCTTCGCAAGTTCTACGAATCGGTTTAATCACGAACACTAAGAATCACGTTTTATTTTAGATTATTTCTTCAATGACAGATCCATAAAATATAGGATGAAGTAACCTACCAAAAGCAGTAACCAGCCTGCCAGTTGCACATTTTCCATCAGTCCACGCCATGACAACGTAAAGTTTTCCTGGATCGTGTTGATTATGTTCTCGAGATTGTCAAGTTTGGTCTGAACCGCTTCTTTCCAGTGGTTCAGGTAAAACTCATCGCTGATAAGATGATACAACTTGGCGGTATACCAATCACCTATGAAAAGCAGATTCTGCTCATTATGTTCAAAATCGAGCATCAACTCCAGACGATGATTGACAATATCGCGCAGTTTTCCCTGTGTTGGCGACCACAACGACTGTTTACCACGCTTGAAATCTGCATTGATGATTCGCAGGATATCTTCAATGGATTGTCCCAGCATGCGATAGCGCAATAGCTGGTAATTCCCAATCTTCAACAGTTCAATATCTGATTGAAAATCCCCACCTGATGCAAAAATCAGGGCCGCCTCCCAATCCACCAGGGTCAGATCACCCTTAGAATAGCGAATGCGGGAAACAAAAATATCATCGATGACCGAAGAATCCAGTATCTCCCGCTGAGAACGGACGAAACGAGCCAGTGTATCAGCGTATAAATTGATAAATTCATCCGGCACACCCACATTATCCTGAACAAGCAGGATGACATAGACTTCAAACATGCTGTTCTGGCGGTATTGCTCTGGAATAGCCCATTCTTGAAGTTTGTTTTCAATTTGCTGTCGGCGCAAAATCGCCGCTTCACTTAGAATATCCGCCAGCTTGAAACGGCACTCGATTATTTGCACACGGTCATCATACCGCTGCCGCAAAATCGTAACCAAGACATCATCCAGCATAAGCACTTCCTGCCCAAGCAAGTGCAGGTGAATATCCACCGGCTGAAAATAAGGAGCATTTTTCAGCCCCTTAACCTGCTCAGCCGGGGTGGGAGTCTCAGTTTGATCAGGAAAAGCAATTAGATAGCAAATTTCTGCGGACTCAAGAGCAACCATTTGATTACCAGGGTATTGATTGATGGTTTTTGAAATAAATTTCAAGCACACTCGGCCAAAATAATCCAGACGAATCCGATATATCGGACTGCATCCTTATTCTTCTGCTTTTTGAAGTACTGTTTTTTTGGACTTGCTGTTCCGCCAATAAAATGGCTCCACACTTCACGCATCCATCAACAATTTAGCGGCATTGACAGCACCAATCGCATCCTCGCTATAGCCATCTGCGCCAATTTTTTGCACCCAGTCACGTGTTACAGGTGCGCCGCCTACCATGACCTTGATTTTGCCATGCAAGCCTTCTTTCTTCAACATTTCGATAACTTCTTTTTGCTTGACCATGGTGGTGGTCAGCAAGGCGCTCATGGCGATGATATCCGCGTTCACTTCCCTGGCTTTGGCAATGATTTTAGCAGACGGTACATCCACACCCAGGTCGAAGACATCAAAACCAGAGGCGCTCAACATGGTGCCTACCAGTGACTTTCCAATCTCGTGAATATCACCTTCGACGGTTGCGAGTACAACCTTCCCAAGCATCTCACGTTGACTGCCTCGCCGGGCCATCTCTGGCTCCAGTGTGCGGACAGCAGCTTTCATAGCCTCACCCGCCATAACCAACTCAGGTAAAAAAGCGTCACCGCAGGAAAAAGCTTCGCCAACCTGGGTGACACCGATCACAAAACCTTTGGTAATGGCAGCCAATGGGTCGATACCCGCGGCGATGGATTGTTTGGCGAGTTCTTCGGCCGCATCTGAATCGCCATCAATAATACTTTGGGCCATTTTGGTAAAGAGTTCTTCAGACATAATTTTCTCCTTTGGATTTGAGAGAGCTGTGATAATTCATGCTGTCGTAATTAGTTCTTTATCGGCAGCCAGCAATATTCGGTTAAGTTCATCAATTACATTTTCCGGCAGAGGGTCCACGAATGGCGCAGTCAGGATCTCATTGACCCTCTCACGAGCATTCCTGTACATACTAGGTTTTCCCAATTCCATCCAGGACTCATAGGGATGACGGTCCATCAGGTTGGACATGAAGAACTCGTCGCTTCTGGCTGCTTTGCGCGTATTTTTGGATCCGAGGAAATGCCCTCCTGGCCCGACCTTGGCGATATCGTCGTACAGATTTTTAGAATCACTCCCATCCACGCCGGCGTACAACCGCTCACAGAGATGGGCAAGTTCGTTATCCACAATCACCTGCTCCAGTATAAGCAGTTGGTCACCCTCAATTTCCCCCAGCCCAACAATAATATCGGCCCCGGCAGATACTGGAGGGATGGTGGTGATTAATTTATCGAGAATGGCCTCGGCGCCAGGTTCTTTGGCATCTGACGAACACCCCGCTGATGAGCTCGGGAGATTATAAAAACGTCCCATTGTAATCATCGCCGCAGATTGCAGCCCCATTTCAGGCGTCCCAGCCAGGTATGCCCCATTTCGAAAATCCACAGAACCAGTGGCGCTGCTGTAGATAACCGGACGACCTGGATGCGCCAGCTCAAAGACCACGATGGATGACAATGCCTCCGCATTAGCCAGGCACAAATTGGAGAACAAACTGGCCGGTCCGGTTGTACCGTTGACAGGCATGGGCAACACCATGACCGGCATATTCCAGTTACCCAACTCAATATAAGCGTCCAGCATTTCGCCATCATGCATCAACGGAGCAACCGGACAATAAATAAGCGAATAATCCATTTTCTCGCGGATGGCATCTTCGCTGCCCAGCACAGCCTTCAACCCTTCCACCAGGTAAGGTATTTGGCTGCAATGATGAACTTCATGCTGTCCATGCTTGGATGTCGATCTCATGATCCCGAAAAACTCGTGCAAAACGCGCGAATGAGCCGGTGCGTCCGATGCCACGGTCGGGGCCCAGGCCATAACACCCATATCCATTTGCTGAAAAATGCGCAAACTATCTTCGATATCTTTACTGGTGCCATAACGTTTTTGGCCGTTCTGCGAGTCAAGCACAAAGGCCGCGGTCCCGTCAATGCAATAGCGGGTGACAGCAGATGGCATAGCGTAATTATGGACCGGATTGCGCGCTCCGAGCACAAAAGATTTTGGCGCCACGCGCAGCGCCTCATCTACGATCTCCTTGGGGATACGAGCGATTTTGGTATCCCAATCTACTTTTGCACCGCTTTTTTCCAGCAGCGGCAGGGCTTTTTCACCATGAAACTTAACACCTACATCGGCCAATATATGCAAAGTCTCAGCATGGATGTGATTCTGTTCATCTTCTGAAAGAAATTGCGCTATGAATTTCATAAAATCCTCACGTATGGTTACTATCAGATGCCCTGAAGTGCCGCTCCAACCGTTCCAATTCCCGGTCAGCGTCAGCATTCAAGGCAAGCGGTTGATAATCCTTTAATATATTTTTAGTGATGTCTTGAATTTCATCCATAATGTCGGGCATTCCAGCAGTTCTCCACTTCTCATAAGTATCGTGGAAACCCATCTTGCTCAGGTACCACCTACCATCACGCACAGCCTTCATGGTGGATTTTTGTTTCATGAAGTTGCCGCCTGGCCCCGCATCGGCTATGATTTCATCCAACCAGCGATCGCTATCGGTCGGAATGCCCTGGTACAACCGGGAACTGCGTCGAAAGATTTCAACATCCATTACCATTTGTTCCAGGCATAGAATAGTGGAGCCTCCAAACAATCCTGGCCCTACCAGAATATCCGGCCAGGCCATGGTCGGAAGGGCCCAGTTGATCGCGCGTTCATAGCTTGCCTGGGCTCCGGGGTAATATTGATCAGTTCCACCAGTGGCAGCCTCAACCGGGAGACCATAATAACGTCCCATTTCTGTCATCGCAGCGCCAAAAATCGAATTCTCCACCGCGCCGCCAGTGTAGCGCCAGGTATACGGTTCTATAGTCTGCGGGAATGGTGCATAAATAACCGGAGTACCTGGTTCTGCAGCTTGCACCAGGCACAGAATCGCCAGCGCCTCACAGTTGGCCAATAGCACATTCGAGATCATGCTGGCTGGGCCAGTCGCGCCCATCAGCGGCATAGGCATCAATGCGACCGGAATATCCCAGCCAGTGAGTTCCAGGTAGGCATCGGTGTAAGTATCATCAATCACTAACGGCGACATAGGACACAGAATATGCGAGAATGGATGTGTTGCACGAATGGTTTTCTTATCGCCAAAAGTGATTTGTAGAATTTCAAGCAGCAGCCGAGATTTTTCGGCAGAATCGGTCGAATCCTGGACGTGCTTGGAACAATTTTTGAACACATTGCGCCAGTACGAGACATAGTCACTCAAAGATTCGGCGGCAAATCCACCATCCACCATATTCCAATAGATACCGATATCGTCGAGGGCATCAATCAAGTGCGTGGCTTTCAACCAATCATCAAAGCTGCCAGGACGGATCTCGCCGGTTTCCCAATCCATTACGCTAACCGCACCTCCATCCGCCAGCAGCGAACACGTTCCAGTGTTCATGTCCAGATCCCAGCCTGGACGCCGTCCACCGAGCTTGAATTTCTTAGGCGTCAGATTAAGGCACTCTTCCACAAACGCGCGTGGAAAATGAACGATTCCCGTCGATTCATTGACTTCCGCCCCCGCTTTTGCCAGCACATTACGACCTCTCTCAGACAGCACGCGCACACCGCTGCCCTTCGGGGCCAGCAGTTTAAGGCTGCGCTCGTGAATTTGAATACGTTCATCCGCCGAAAGCACTTGAACCTGCGCTCTCATAAAATCCTTCTTTCACTATACATATTCACAGATTGGTAAGTCCAAAATTTAGTCTGGATAAGTAAAGCTGACGCTCCAGTAAGATGCTGCCGAAATATCACTCCAACGATTTTCCACAATTGGTGTGTGGGGTAGCGTTATGGAACTAACGAAACCCAACAGATAAGCGCCTTTATCCCCGCTACTCAAAAGTCCTATCGGCCATTTTTAGAATATGTTTGAGTTCTTTCTGACAATGAGGTTCCAATGGCTCTGGCAGGTGGTGTTCCAGTATCCATTTGACTTTTTCCTGCGCCACTTCTATCGGGTCACGATACCCCGTAATGGATGCGGGAGGATGACCATCTGCTTTTTTCGACTGCATGGTTAATTCTGAAAAACTGCGCCGGCGTATGTTCTCGCGGGTATGGCGATGGCGCAAAAATGCCCCGCGCGGACCGACTTCCCTGATCACATCCAATGCCAGCGCCGCAGAACTGGTATCCAATCCGGCAGCTTCAATCCGGACATGCTGATAGATATCGTTATCGAGCAGGATTTCTTCCGGGTAAAGCAGTGTGCACGATTCGAGCAAACCCAAGCCACTGCCGGTTTCTGCCCCAACCAGGGCGCACAATAACAGCGAGGAAGCTGCTTCTCCGGCCGACTGCCACCCCGGAACCTGCCCATCCGTGGCAAACACACCTGCAAGGCTGGGAACTCCCCATTGATGGGCCATTTCCACGCCAATCGGATAAAGCAGTGTGCCTTCCCAAGCTGTGGCAAGATAAGCACCTGTGCGAGGATGCATGATCCCGGGCATCAACGAGTGGAAAATCGGCGCACCAGGGAAGGCCATCTGGACCAGGCTCATAGCAGCCACGATTTCCGCATCCCCGGTTACGAGCGTCCCCGCCAATGTGGCAGGGCCCGTGGAACCAGTGTTCGCCATCGACATGAACCCTACTGGAAGCCGGGCTTCAGCCAGGACCAACGCCGCCTCCATGCCACCCCGGTCAAGACCCAGCGGGGCAATGCAGCACACCAAAAGCGAAAGCGGTGGACGTTCACGCAGGGTTTTCTCATCCCCAGCAATCACACGCGCCATTTCAACGGCGCTTTTCGCCATTTTAGCGTCCATGATAGTTTCGCTCTGGACGTGCTTGAGCGTATTGTTGAACGAAGCATCAAGTTCGTGCAGCGGGGCTGTCTCGGGGAAGTCCTGTGCGCTAACAACTGGCCAATAAAAACCAATTGATGTCAGGTAATCGGAGATGCGCGCCATTTTAGCAACGTCATCCTTGCAAGACGAGCGCCTCTGCCGGGTCACGAAATCAATCGCTTCCACTCCGCAGCCGTCGGTCGCCAGATAGGTACAGGAACCGTCAAGCTTCAAATCATAGGCCAATGAACGTGCCCCCATTGTATAAAAACGTGGCGCATGAGACAGCGATTCGAGAACCAGCTGCGGACGTATTTTTACAATCTGTGTCTTGAAATCGACATTCGCACCGTGTTCTGCATAGATTTTCAAGGCTTTCTCAGAAGGACAGTGCACGCCGATCTCTTCCAAGATTTTCAGCGTGGCAGATTTCATTTGCTCAAGCTGCGCATCATCCAGGATTCGCAGGTGATATGCCGGGGTAATCGGCTGCAGTAACGGGGTTGTACTGTTTGACATGATTTTTCCCTTTCGGGATGCCTTAAATGGCCAGGTATGGCTGGCATGTTAATATGTTGGACGCAACGCTAGCGCCCGTTCAATCACACAATTCTTTATCAGCAGCTGCCAGGATGCGCTCCAACTCTTTTTGCTTTTCAGCCTCAACAGGCTCAGGATGATGGTTGTCAAGGATCCAGCGAGTCTGCTCAATGGCATACTCACGCGGATCACGATATTTACCATCTGGACCAACCTGGTGAGAAAGCCCTCGCTTCATCGATTCACGCATGTACTTGCGAGTATGTTTCTGGGCCAGGTAATGGCCTCCAGGACCAACAGCGTCAATCGTATCAAGCGCCAATGTCTCGTCGTTGATATTCATCGTCATCAGGTAATGGCGTGCTTTCTGATAAATATCATTATCCAGAAGCAGCGATTCGGGGTACAGGCGGGTGTAGGTATGTGTCAATCCCATGCCCGTTACAAACTCTGCCCCCGTCAACCCAACCATAAAAGCATCCAGCGCCACCTCTGAGCCGGATTGCCAGGTACCGGCCTCGCGCGCATCGGTTCCATAGCATGCGCCCAGGGCGGGCATGCCCCAATTGTGGGCCATTTCTACCGGGGCATAACGCCCACGTGCATCCAGGGGATAACTGACATAGTTCCCCGAGCTTGGATCTGCCCAGGCCTGCATCATCGAATGGAAGACTGGCGCGCCTGGGGCGACCATCTGCATCAGCACAGTGGCACTGATAACTTCCGCATCACCCATCGCCAACGCCCCGGCCAATGTGGCGGGCGCAGTTGTGCCCATGGTAGGCATGGATAGAAATCCAACCGGCACACCAGCCTCAGCCAACACCATGGCGCCTTCAATGCCATCCTTGTCCTGGATCAACGGGGCAATCGTACAAACCAGCAGTGAGAAATTGGGGCGTTTGCGAAGTTCTTCCTTACTACCCGCGATTACCGTCGACATTTCCAGTGCATAGCGAGCATCCGCTTCGCCCATGATTGTTTCGCTCTGGATATGCTTGAGCGTGTTACGGAAACCAGCATCCAGATCATGCAGCGGAGCAGTACGACCATTCTCCTGTGAACTAACCATGGGCCAATAGAATGCAACGGATGGTAGATAATCGGCCACACGCGCCATCATACCAACGTCGGCTTTACAGGATGGCCGTCGCTGACGGGTATCCAGGTCAATCGTCTCCACTCCACAGCCATCAGTCGTGAAATAGGTACTGCCATCTCCCAGATGAAAGTCATAGAAGGGATTACGTGCGCCAATATTGAAATAACGCGGCGTCTTAGCCAGATATCTCATGACAATATCCCGCGGAAAACGAACAATTTGCTTTTCAAAATCAACCTTTGCGCCATGTTCCGCCAGAACCTTCAGCGCCTTATCCGATGGAAACTTGACCCCGGTGCGCTCCATCACACTCAAAGTAGCATCCTGAAGCTGGCTCAGTTGCTCATTGGTGAGGTACTGAAAGCGGTATGGGGTTTTGATGGGTTCAAGTGGTTTGAGTTCTGCAAGCATTTAACACACTCCTTTGTCAAAGAATTACAATGCGAAGCAATCTTAAATAAAGCATGCGTCTGGTGCAATATAAAAACGGGCCGTTCACATTTCTCCTGCTTTTTGTAAAACCTTATACGGGTCAAAAGCATCCCGCAGACCATCGCCAATATAATTGACCGAAATAATTGTCAGGAAGATCATGATGCCAGGGAAAATGGCCAGCCAGGGGTAACGGATGAAATTCTCCTGGGCATTGCTTAGCAGATTTCCCCAGCTTGGTGTCGGTGGCTGAATCCCGAATCCAAGAAAACTCAGACCGGATTCTTCGATGATGGCATAGCCCAATTCAAGGGTAGATTCAACGATAATTGGGCCAATTGTATTTGGCAAAATATGACTTGTAATAATGCGAAAAGGTGAGGCGCCCAGCGCGCGGGATGCCGTTACAAAATCCAGCTCGCGCAAAGTCAGAAATGCCGCCCGCACCAAACGTGCAAAAGTCATCCACGATAGCAACCCAATCACCACTGCAATTGTCAAGACACTGTTATGCGCGATGAAAGGAATGTCAATCTCCCGTAAGATTGCGCTTAGCAGGATCAACACCAACAGTGAAGGCAGCGTCAGCACAGCATCTGTAATCCGCATTAAAATGTTGTCCACTAAGCCGCCCGCATAACCAGCCACCGCACCCACGGTTACGCCAATCGAGAGCGTGATAACTACCACCAGCAGCCCAACCGACAGCGAAATACGCCCACCGTACTGGATACGAGTCAGCAAATCACGACCCAGGGCATCGGTTCCCATGGGATGCTGCCAGGAAGGTGTCTGAAAACGCTCGGACATGCTGGATTTTTCCGGATCGTACGGCGAAAGCCCAGCCAACCCTACAGTCAGGATCAACAGTGCCAGAATAAAAAAGCCTCCCATGGCGCCCGGATGCCGCCGAAAACGTTTCCAGATGATCCATGAGGTTGTCTCGTTTCCTTGATGTCTTTTTGATAAGTTGGGCGCCTTTTCTTGCGCTGGTTGTTTCATGCAATCACCATCAGGAGTAACGGATTCTGGGATCGAGGTAGGCATAGAGTACATCCGCCAGCAGGTTGGAGAGAATAATCGAGATACCTCCGATGATGAGCACTGCCATCAGAATGGGATAATCACGCTGGAGCGCGGCCTGGTAATACAGCAGTCCCATTCCTGGCCAGGCAAACAACATTTCGATAAAAACAGCCCCGCCGAAGATATAAGGTAGGTCAAGCGCCAGGAGCGTCACCAACGGAATGAGCGCATTACGCAAGGCGTGTTTGAACATTACTTTACGCGCTGATAACCCTTTTGCGCGCGCTGTGCGAAGATAATCCTGATTGATCACATCCAGCATGCTGGAACGCAAAAAACGTGAGTACCACGCCAACCAACCCAGCGCACCCGCCGCAACGGGCAAAACCAGGTGCGAAACCCGATCTGCCAGCGAAAAAGGCGCGCCAATCGTGTATATTCCACCCACAGGCAGCAAGGGTTCGCCAGTCAGGGGGTTTTTGAGCCAGACATAAAAAATAATGATCAATATAAGCCCAAGCCAAAAATCCGGCAGAGCCTGGCCTGCAAATGCGAAAGTGGTAACTGCAATATCAAAAATGGAATACTGCTTGATGGCTGACAGCACCCCAATCGGAATAGCCATACTGATTGCCACCACCATTGTGATTGTCATCAGATAAATAGTATTCGGCAGGCGAATATTTATTTCATCAAGAACCGGTTGGCGGGTGCGGAACGAATAACCAAAATCACCACGTAAAACCCCGCGACGCGTACCGGGACCATCCGGAGTACCATCACCGTTCAGGTCCACCTTCATCCAATCATTACCTACCAGCCAGACCAAATATTGAAACGGGATCGGTTTGTCCAAGCCCAATTGTCGCTTGAGGATCAATACCCGTTCAGCCGGAATGCGACGCGACTGACCATATCCGGCCAACGGTCCACCCGGAGCCAGATTGACCAGCCCAAAAAACAGGATACTGAGCAAGAACATCATGATCAAAGCCTGCAACAGCCGGCGAGCAACATAATGAGTCAATTGACCACCTTTCGATAATTCCAGTACTAACTCAGAGCCACGCGTATCTACTCCTACGAAATATGGACTCCTACCGGCTAAATTTCAGCGCCAGCTTTGCAATATTCGGAACGATTGATAGCCTGGGGACCGGCTTTATTCCCGGTCCCCGGCTGCATCATTTGACCAGATCCCAATCCGCGGAGTTCCAACTCACCACACTGTTGATATTGGCCTGGATATTGCTCAACCGTGTCGAATAAGCATCCGCGTTAAGCGTCGAAAACAACAGAATTTGTGGAAGTTCCGCGTCCAACAATTTCGCCATCTCGCAGAAAGCCTGCTGACGTACTTTTTCATCCAACGTATAGGCCTGATTAAGTAGATCGTCCATTTGCGGGTTATTCCAGCGCCCAATGTTCCAACCCTGGTCGGGCACGGATGCCGAAGAGTTGTAATATTTCCAAATGAAATCGGTGGGATCATTCCCGAAATAACCGTCATCGTATAAATCAATATCAAAATTACCAGACTGTTCGATCCCACCGCTGGAAGTATCAGCCCACATCACGCTTCCTTGGGATTGTGTCAAATCTGCCTGGATACCCACATTCTTAAGCATCTCACCAATTAACTGCTGGGTAAGTGTCAGCGGTTCGCCGTACTCAGAATAAGTGAGTAAATCGAATTTAAATTTCTCGCCATCACGGGCGGTTTTGCAACCTTTGCATTCGCGAATGCCATCGCCATCCGTATCAACCCAACCGGCCTGTTCGAGTAAAGCCTTGGCAGCTTCCGCATCAAATTTTGGGCGCGGAATGTTACACGTATTGTACGGCGGACGGAAAAGCTCGCTCCAAACTGGAACGGCAAACCCATGCCAGACTGTAGCAGTAATAGCATCCACGTCAATCGCCGAACGGATCGCCTGCCTTACACGCACATCTGAAAAAAATGGGTTTGGGCTTGCAACCGGGTCAGTTGTGCCTTTAGCCGCCAGGTTGAGATATAGACGCATCGCAAACCGGCTGGTAGGGCTGATACTGACCTTGACATTACTCTCGTTTTTTAAGTTATCGGCAACCTGCTCGGTCGCCCACATCAGCACATCGGCATCGCCCTGGCGCATCATCGTCTCGCGCACAGTTGCATCCGGTACGATCTTGATGATCACCCTATCCAGATTGGGCTTACCCTGCTCAAAATACTTCGGGTTGCGGACAAAAGTCAGGTGGTCGCCTGTCACCCATTCATCCAGCAAGAAAGGCCCATCACTCAACGGTTTGCGACCGCAGTCCCAGGATTGGAAGCCCTGATCAGCTTTGCAATAATGTTTTGGCCAGATTGCAACCTGGTTATTCCCAAACAATGTCAGATATGATGGGTAAACACTGCTGAAGTGAACCACAAACTGGTAGTCATCAATTTTGTCCACACCTGTCACCAAATCAATCCCCGGGATCCACGCACCAGTGCCCGGATCAATAATGGCTTGATAGGTAAAAAGCACATCATCGGCGGTCACCGGGCTGCCATCTGCCCAGGTAATATCCGTACGCATTTTCCAGATCACATCCATGGTTCCGCTATCCGGATTGATCACCACACCACCATTTTCCGATGTTGGCAGCTCGGCAGCCAGCACCGGGTAGACCTTGCCTTCCGGATCAATGGCAGTCATGCCCAACAAAACCATATGCATTACCAACGCATCATAGCCCGAGTCAGCAATTACTGGGTTGAAATTAGGCGGATCTTCAGGTATGACGATGGTAATGGTTGACGTTCCAGCTCCAGCTTCGGTTCCAGCCTGAGATGTGGTAGGCTGTAGAACCTGGGTGGCGTCCACCGAAACAGGCTTCGTTGGTTGAGACGGAGCGCACCCGCTAATCAGCATCACGATCAGCAAAGCCAACGTCCCAAACACAGACAAGAATTTGCAAGATTTCGTTTTTCCCATTTTTCCTCCCAAACATTTAAATAGATTCAAGAAATACCCGAATATATTAAAGAAAAACTGCGCCGTGGCTGACATTATGGCAACAGTTTTTCTTGGGAAAGATTCACTCAGCAGTCTCGGGAAGGATGTTACTCATTAGCATGTTACTAAGGTAGCACAATCAGTTTTCCGAGTCAACTTTTTTTCGAAAATGTCTAAACCCGCTGAGATGGTTCATCCCTGAACCTGACATATGTTCACTTTTCTACTTTTTGGGACGTTTATAAATTGCCCGTGCCGATTGAACTACATATGCATTGATCCAATTGACAACCGTTTGATGATTGATATCCAGCTTGCGCGCGATGGCACGAAACGTATGGCCTTCCAGACACATCAAGATGGCTTTTTTGCGCAGATCATTCGGGTACCCATTCAAGCAAGGCACAGGTGTATACCTCTCGCCGCAAAGTCTGCACCAGTAACGCTGACTGCCGGAGCGATTTTTTCCAACCTTGATCTGTTTGTCTGTTCCCAGACAGGAAGGGCATTGAAGCATAGAGATTATCAGAAATGATGGAATCCGCGAAAGGCAGTTTGTGTCAGAATTATAAAACAGAAACAAAGCAATGAATATTAATTTTTTTCGGTAAAGAGAGGTCGGGAATGCTTATGGCTTTTCAGGCTCCACATTGGTCAAGATTGAGCCATCTCTTAGACCTTTTTCAATTTCCTTCATCGTGTCTTTTACATCCGGCGGGACATTACTTGCCTGGTCATGAAACGGTGCGTAATCAATCGTGCCGACGAAATTTGTACCACCCGGGAACTGGCCATCTTTCGCGGCCTTGATCAGATTAAACACGCCTGGTGTGATGACTTTCATGGCACTGGAAAGCAGCATTTTTCGTACTTCAGGCAAGCTGTAGTACTTGTCATCATCGAAACCAAGAGCATAGACATCCTGCTTGGCTGCCGCACTGATCGCTCCGTTACCAGTCTCACCACCGGCGCCCATGATCACGTCGATGCCTGCATCCATCATTGACTTGGCTGTAGCCGCTCCCCAGACTGGATCGAAGAAAGCTTCATCAAAAGTGATATCGGTGTGATAAGTAACAGTTACTTCCACGGATGGGTCAATATAAGCCGCGCCGGCTCTGAAACCTTCACAATACCGCCAGATCGATGCGACCTCATCGGTACTGCACACGGCGCCGATCTTTCTGGACGTGGACATCTGAGCAGCAAGAGCCCCAACCAAAAAGCCAGCCTGATCTTCAGCGAACACCAGCCTTACCAGATTTTCAGGAATGGGTTGGTCTGTATCCTGGACCTGGTTCTGATCGACACCAATAAATTTGGTATTGGGATATGCGGAAGCCGCCTTGACGGTAGCCTTGCCCAGGGCAAAACCAACGGTTACGATCACATCATACCCAGACTCCCCAAAAGTAGAGATATTCTTATCGTAATCCTTCGTATCCGTAGTTACGATATGCTCGCCTATGCTGCCCAAATTTTTCCTGGCTTGTTCGACGCCAGCCCAGGCGGATTGATTAAACGAATTATCATCAAGCTTGCCGAGATTGGTGACCATGCCAACACAGAAGATAGCCGTACTTCTACAGTCAGGTGCGGCATCCGTAGAAGTGCCACAAGCCGGGAGCAGCATGGCAACAACGAGCATCAAGACAAACACGTTGGAAAATTTTTTCATGTTTTCGCTCCTCACAAATTTAGGGTTTGCCAGACGTGATATTTACCACGCTCACAGAGCGGTAGTATACAGTCACTTTACCCTTTCAGCTATCACAGTTCATTAATTCCCGCCCGGTTTGCGTATTTACTCGCGGGGTGAATTAGCTAATCGATAGAACACTCCCAGATAGATGGGGATTATATTTTTGTGGAGCAAGCCACACTATTTCCCTTCATTTACGCGTAATAGATCTGATGATTAATACCGATTTGCTGTAAAACCAATACGCTTTCGGGGTTTCACAATGCATCAAAAGAAAATGTTACGTTGATGGTTAGCGTCTATCCACTATCACATTATGCTATAATTTTTTAATTATTCAATCCTGAAGAACGAGGTCGAAATGCCACTATCCCCCAGAGAACGTGTATTAACTACAATTAACCATCAGGAACCGGATCGAGTCCCCATTATTATTGGCACAAGTAATACCACCAGCATGAAGATGAGACCTTACCAGGCTCTAAAGAAGCTCTTGGGACACGCATCGCCAGAACAGTATATTTACGATTGGCCCGAGCTCGGCACGGTTCTTCCTGATGAAGCTATTCTCCAACGCTTGCATGGCGATGCACGCGGAATTTTGGATTTATATCCACAATGGGTCTACGAGCGGAATCGTAAACGCCCAGAACACAGCCCCTTCATGGACGATTGGGGCAGTGGCCAAAGCGAAGTGGAACCTGGTGTTTGGTTCCCAGGCGTTCACCCTATGAAAGACGCGAAGACCCTGAACGACATCGAAAATTACCCCTGGCCAGATATGGATGACCCCAGCCGCGTTGCGCACGTCAGGGAGCAGGCTCAAAAATTGGCAGAGCAAAACGAATATGCCAGTATTGGCACCCCGTGGTTACTTTTTCCACTAGAACGCGCTTTTGCCATGCAAGGCATGGACACATTTCTGGTCAATCTTGCACTCGACCCCGAATTTGCAGAGGCGCTGCTAAAAAAGATCGCCTCACTTTGTAAAACCCTGATGGGGCATTTTCTGGATGCCGCCGGGGATAATTTGGATATTATCAAAATTGGTGATGATATCGGCACGCAAAATAGCCTGATGATGTCTCCGAAAATGTATCGAAAAATCCTCAAACCCATCCATGCCGATTATATTGCTTACATTAAGGAGCGAACCAAAGCCAAAGTATTTTTCCATACTGACGGGGATGTTTTTGACCTAATCCCCGATTTTATCGAAATCGGCGTTGACATCCTCAACCCGATCCAGACTTCAGCAGGGAAAATGTCGAATTTACAGGAATTAAAAAGCCGTTTTGGCAACGCGCTCACTTTCTGCGGCGCAGTGGATACCCATCGAATTTTGCCAAGTGGCACCCCCGAGCAAGTACGCGATGAAGTCAAGCGCGTCATAAACATTATGGCACCTGGCGGCGGATATATGGTGGCTTCAGTCCACACCATCATGGATGAAGTCCCGCCAGAAAATATCCTGGCTATGGTGGATGCTGTTGAAGAGTTCGGAAAATACCCAATCGCCTAGTAAGTTAGTAAAGTCAATAATGTTTACCCGAATTTCTAATAAAAAAGGTTGGAATAGGTTGTTTTTGTGGTTATTTTTGCGCAAGACAGCGCAAAAATAACCACTTGCGGGGCAAACCAACGACCCGATCCGAAGGCGCGCAAAACCCGACCGTGACTATTCTCCATTATTCAGGTTAGCTACCACTCTCCATCAAACATTCTCTGGTTACCAGATCAAAAAACATCCCTCAACGCGGGGATGTTTTTTGATCTTCTGTTTATTCTTTTTCGTAGACCTTTCCACCAGCCGCAGGTGGCTGACCTCGACCTACCACACCCGCCAGCACAACCATGGTGACAATATAAGGTCCCATCTCAAGAAACTTATTGGGAATGGGCACTTTAAGAATTGCCAGCTTGGATGCCAGCGAATCAGCAAACCCGAACAGCATTCCCGCGCCCAATGATCCAAGCGGATTCCAGTTACCAAAAATCATTGCGGCCAGGCCAACGAACCCACGCCCAGCAGTCATTACTTCATCAAAGCGCCCTACCGAACCGAGCACAAAGTAAGCGCCTGCAAACCCCGCCATCATACCACCCATGAGCACTGAAATATAGCGCGTCTTGTTGACATTGATCCCAAGCGTATCAGCCGCTTTGGGGTGCTCGCCCACCGCACGGGTACGCAATCCCCAGCGCGTGTAAAACAACGCCACGCTCAGCACAATTACAAAGATGAACATCGCATAAATGAACATGTTATGGCTAAAAAATATTGGCCCTATAAATGGGATTTTTGACAGATAAGGTATATCCCATGTCCCGAAACGCCCAGAGTTATTGAGCGCCTCATATTTTTGCAAAAACTTTGCCGACATGAATGAAGTAATACCGGTCGCAAAAATATTGATTACCGTCCCCGCGATGATCTGGTCAACCCTGTATTTGATCGCCAGAACTGCCAGCGCCAATGCCATCAACGCTCCAGCAAAAATTGCCATGAACAGGCCAAACCAGATATTCACCAGGCTGCCAAACAAAGCTGCACAAAACGCGCCCGTTAACATCATCCCTTCAATCGCGATGTTAAAAATTCCCGATCGCTCGCACAGAATTCCGGCAAAGGCTCCCAGAACCAGCGGAACCGCCCGCACAACTGCCACCTTTAGTAAGCCCGCCAGATTTAAGCTCGAGCCAGACGCTCCCCAGGCCAAAAAACAAAAAATAAACAAGCCCGAAACTACCCCTAGCATGGTATTGGTATACCGGCCCCACCCGCGCGCCAGCTGGTAAGATCCCAGCAGGGCTCCGGCGAAGGCAAGCATGTTCAGCACGGGCTGAGTAAGAAATACCCAATCTGGCACAATCACCTTCGATCCACCGGGATACAAAGAGAAAGTCGTTTTCACATCTGCTGTCACCGTCCGCGAAAACAGAAACCAGATCCCCAGCGAAAGGGTCAAGAAAATAATACCCATGACCACGCGGCGTGTTGGAGAGATATATTCGTAATTTTTAGATACAATTGCGTTTGTCTGTGTCATGGTTACTTTCCTCCCGACGTTGTCACAATCAGGGGCTTTTCTGTGGTTTTTGGTTCTTTTAATCGGTACATCGTGCGAATAATCGCTGGAGCTGCGATAAAGGCAAGAATTAATGCCTGCAACACCGAAATAATATCGATTGGAATACCGGCTGTCAACTGCATTTGAATAGCTCCATTGCGCAGGAAGCCAAACAATAATGCTGCCAGAACAACCCCAAATGGGTGACTATTACCCAGCAGCGCCAGGGCGATGCTATCGAACCCATAACCGGAAGAAAATGCAACCGCCAGATTATGATTGACGCCCAGGACTTCATTTGCACCTGCCAAGCCTGCCAACGCGCCCGATAGGAACATGGTTATTACGGTGCTTCTGACAATGTTCATTCCAGCATAACGTGCCGCATTGGGGTTCAAGCCGACTGTGCGCAGTTCAAAACCCCAACTGGTTTTGAATAAAAGCCAGTAAACCAGGAAGGCCATCAACAAGGCTATGAAAAAACCGGCATGAAAACGATTTGGATCGGCAAAAAAACGGGGCAACCAGGCGCTTTTCTCAATCGGTGCACTGATGGGAGTACTTTTATTCGGGTCTCGAAGAATCCCGTTCAGCATATATTCGCTTAACCGGAAGGCAATGTAGTTCATCATAATGGTATTGATCACTTCGTGTGCCCCGGTTTTAGCTTTAAGCCAACCAGGGATCATGCCCCAAATTCCACCACAAATCGCCCCCCCCAGAAGCGCAAGCGGTATATGCACCAGCGCAGGCAGGCCCTTAAGTGTTGTCGCCACCCAGACCGTGCCCAAAGCGCCGATAAACAACTGCCCTTCAGCCCCAATGTTAAACAAGCCAACTCGAAACCCAAGCGCCACAGCCAGACCAGCGAATATGTACGGGGTAGCCTGTAGCAGAGATTCAAAAAATGGCGTGAAGGCTTTATTGATCGCCGATGCATTGCCAGAGCGCAGTGCGTTGAATATATCGGCAGGAACGCCCACGGACCCTGTAAACAGAGCCCGATATGTATCCCAAAACACCGTCAATCCGGCTTTCAGCCCATCGAAGATGGAAATCCGAAAAGCTGCATAAACACCTTCCGTCGTTACGGCAGCGATCAAACCTCCCGCCAGCAAGCCTGTCACGATCGCCAGGACTGTTACGGTCATGGAATTACGGCTGAGTTCTTCCAAAAATATCGAGAAACTACTTTGTTTTTGCTTTGTTTCTTCAGTTTTTGTCATGCTGATACCCTGATCTTCCCAACAGGATTAGTTTGCTTCCGGCACAATACCCGCCATTAATAAGCCAATCTGCTCTCGCGTGATTGTCTTTGCATCTGCAATCGCAATGATCTGTCCCCGGAACATTACAGCAATCCGGTCTGAAAGCTGCATTACTTCATCCAGTTCTGTTGAAACAAGCAGAACAGCACAACCATCATCGCGTTTTTCAATGATCCGCTTGTGGATATATTCAATGGAACCAACATCCAGCCCACGTGTCGGTTGAGAAGCGACCAGCATTTTGATTGGCCGCGAAAATTCTCGCGCAACAATCACCTTTTGCTGATTACCACCTGAGAGGGTGCTCGTCGCAGTCTGGGAGTTGGGCGTGCGGATATCAAAATTTGAAACCAGCTGTTGGGCGTTATCAAGAATTACTTTTCGCTGAAGTATGACATTATGAGAAAAGGGCTCTTTGTACCAGGTGTTTAAGATGAGATTGTCTTCAATTGAATAAGACAAGACCAGCCCATCTTTTTGACGGTCCTCTGGAATATGCGCTGTACCAATCTCGGTAATATGTTTGACCGTCGCATGGGTAATATCTTGCCCTAACAGGTTGATTTTTCCTTCCACGGCATGATCCAACCCCGTCAGGGCCCGTACTAATTCTGTCTGCCCATTCCCCTGCACACCAGCAATCCCCAGTACTTCCCCGGCGCGCACATCAAATGTAACATTTTCAACTGCCACCTGGTGATGAGAATCCAGCACTTTTAGATTTTTCACCGCCAACACAGTTTCTCTGGCATCTGCGGTCTTCTTTTCAACATTTAATTCGATTTGCCGGCCAACCATCATAGAGGCCAATTCAAGCTGATTTGTCTCAGTCTGCCTGGTTGTCCCAACCACCTTACCACCACGGATAACAGTGGTTCGATCAGCAAATTCCATTACTTCACGCAGTTTATGGGTGATCAAGATAATAGACTTGCCCTGTTCAACCAATTTTTTCATGATGTTAAACAATTCGTCTACTTCTTGCGGCGTCAACACTGCCGTCGGCTCATCCAGAATCAAGATATCTGCATTGCGGAATAGCAATTTGATGATCTCGACCCTTTGCTGAATTCCCACAGGTAAATCCTTTACATAAGCAGCCGGATCAACTTGCAAGTTATACTGCTCTGATATTTCCTCGATCCTTTTGGCCACTTTTTTGCGGTCCAAAAACGCACCCGCTCTAAGGTATTCATCGCCCAGCATAACATTCTCTGTCACGGTAAAAACCGGGATGAGCATAAAGTGCTGGTGAACCATGCCGACCCCAGCCCGAATGGCATCGTTTGGCGTGCCGATGGTTAATTTCTTGCCTTTCACAAAGATTTCACCCTCATCGGGTTTATACAGTCCGTAGAGAATGTTCATGAGCGTAGTCTTACCTGCGCCATTTTCCCCGAGCAAGGCATGAATCTCACCTCGCATCAAATCTATGGATATATGGTCATTTGCCAGAACGCCAGGGAATCTTTTTGTGATGCCTCGCAAATCAAGAACTGGTTCCATGATTACCTCGGATTAAGAGATGGATTATTACGCAATTTCAAGCCTGAAAAAACTTTTTTCATTCTACCACAAGGAAAAATATAAATTCACAGGCTTTAAGACAGTCTGAACAAGTAACAAAAAAGGTGCAGGGCTGGTTGGCCCTGCACCTTTTTTTTAGAAAAGTTTGACTTAATAAACGCCTTCGGGAAGAGTCTTGATTTCGCCAGCTTCAAGTTTCGGGATCAAAGCTTCGATCTCGGCTTTCAGTTCAGCGGGAACGGAATCGCCCAGCTTGGAACCGTAAGAAAGGCCAACGCCGCCATTCTTCAGATTGCCAATCCAGTTTTCGCCCTTGAAGGAACCATCAATAACCTGTCCGATGGTCTCGGTAACAAAGACATCCATATTCTTCATAGCATTGGAGAGAATGAAAGCGGCTTTGTCGGGATTGGCTTTGGACCAATCGTTATCAACGCCGATGAGCATGCCAGAACCACGTTCTTCCATCACTGCCAGTGTGCCCAAACCAACCGGTCCGGCAACAGGCATGATGATGTCAGCACCTTCGTCCATCAACTGCTCGCCCATCTTGCGGCCATCGTCGGTGGATTCAAAGTTGCCAACTTCCAGGCCCTGGCGGGTTTTGACATCCCAACCTAAAACCTTGACATCCTTGCCCTTGACCTGGTTATAGTAAGCAACGCCCAGGGCGAAGCCATCCATAAATTTGGTGGTGGCAGGGAACGCGATACCTACATACGTGCCAACTTTGCCGGTCTTGGTCATGCCAGCGGCAAGGTAGCCATTCAAGAAGGTAGCCTGATCAATTGAGAAGCCGGAGCCGCGCAGATTGGGGTAGGCCAGGTAGTCCACATCGATGATCGAGAACTTTTGGCTGGTATTGGCTTCAACTGCCGCTTTAGTGGCATCAGCCAGTAAGAAACCAACCGAGATGATCAAATCACATTTTTCAGCCAGGAACGCATTGATGTTGACTTCATAATCGGCCTGTTGTTGTGATTCAAGATACTTACCATCAACGTTGCCGTATTTGGTGATGGCATCCTGAACGCCTTTCCAGGCGGTCGAGTTGAAGGATTTGTCATCAATACCACCAGTATCAGTTACCTGGCAAACTTTCACCTTTGCAACTTCGGCGGTCGGAGCCACTGTGGGGGCAACAGTAGGTTCAGGCGCTTTAGTGGGTGCGGGTGCCACAGTCGCGGCGGGTGCCGCAGGGGCAGCGGGGGCTTCAGTGGCCGGGGCAGCGCAGGCTGACAGCAGCATGGCGGCAGCTACTAACACGGCCAGGATGTTGTAAATCTTTTTCATGTTTCTTCTCCTCTTGCATGAACGGGTTTGCTGATCGTGACAGTTTACACGACCTCTACAGGAAAGTATACAGCCACTCTAAACATTCTGCAAGCTATGATCGTCCCAATTTAGTCACTTTTTGCAATAATCTCAATATGCCTTTTATACAACAGCACTACTGGCTTCACCACGTTTAACTCCCATCATCAGCCATAATGCTATCAACATAAAAAACGGCGAGACCAACATGATCGAATTGTAATTATTGCCGGTTAGCTCAATCAATATCCCGTTCAGGTTGGGCCCAGCGATCGCAGACAGCGTTGAGAACAGATAATACAGGCCCGTATAGGTGCCAAGCCGCGCCGTGGTGGTCATATCCACCACCATTGGCAGTGAATTAATATTGATCAGTGACCAGGCCGCACCCGCACCCATCAGGAATAGACTGACAACAGGAATGGAACCCAAGACCGGCGCTTTTCCGACGACCGTGGTCAACACCGCAGCCGGGGTAATATAGACCCCCGCCAACAAACCCGCCATCAGGACGATACCAATCGAAATCGTCAACCTGCGGCCGATGCGCGAACCGATCACGCCAGACACCAACGCAAACAAAACAAATGTCAATGAAAGATGCCCCAGCAGGCGTGAACCGTCCGCTGCGTCCATCCCCAGGTAATTCTTAGCATACAACGTAAAAAAGGCTTCAATCGCAGTATAGCCCAGGAACCAGAAGAAAATTGCCAGGAACAACCGCAAAGCACTTTTATCGCTTTCAGACCAGACTTCCTTCAAGCTCTCGAGCATTCCTGGTTGTTTGGCTGCATCGCCAAACTGCTGTGGTTCTTTTATAAAGATGAAAACCAAAGCAGCAGCCACGATCACAAGCCCCGAACCCATCCAAAATGGGAAGGCCGGGTTGATACGGTACAAAGCGCTGCCCCCCAGAAAGGAGATGATGCCGCCAATCCCGCCCATAAAGTTGATAATGCCATTGGCCTGCGAACGTTTATCCGAAGGCGTGATATCCGGCATGAGCGCAATAACCGGCGTGCGCCACATCGCCATACTGAGCAGCAATGTACTGGTGCAGGCTACAAACAGCGGCAGCACCGCCGCCATCGGCAGCAGCCCAAACGCCACTGCGCCCAGTGGGGCGCCGATCAAAATAAAAGGCATGCGCCGCCCAATAGGAGTTCGCAAGCGGTCAGACCAGGCACCCACCGGTGGTTGAATCAACAGCGCAGCAATATTATCCAGCGTCATGAAAAACCCGATCAAGATGGGCGTCAGGTGAAATTTTTCTGCCAGGAAAATCGGCACAAAGGCGTTATATACCCCCCAGATAATTGAGACACCAAAAAAACCAAACCCAAGCAGGAAAACTCGTCCGTACGAAAACTTTTTTGGCATACCCTTCTCCTTTGTCTGATTTGCAAACGAAAAATAGACCACTCACCCCAGCTATTGTGATTTAATACTTTCAGCTTTTTATATAATAATGAAGCAACTTCATTATCCGGTGAAATTCTTAGGATAACAATGGCTTGCTCCCCAGTAAAATTATTTTGAAGAATACTTTAGTAGTTGTACTCCGTAAATCCGCCGTTGCCGCGCTCCATGAACCCTGGCGAGTTTTCCGCAAGCCTCAGATAAAAGACTCCTACACCAACATCAGCTTTGACCCCGTAGAAATTTTTTATCCGACTCGCTCAGATCAGCATTCTCGAGTAAATCCGGGCGTTTTGCCAGCGTACGCAGCAGCGATTGTTCGCGCCGCCACCTGGCAATCTTGCCATGGTCCCCCGAGAGCAAGGTCTCTGGCACACCCCAACCGCAAAACTCTGGAGGACGCGTATAATGCGGATACTCAAGCAAACCAGAAGCATGCGAATCATCCATGGCCCCATCCGGGTCGCCCAAAACCCCCGGTAACAAGCGTGAAATAGCATCGATCAGGATCAATGCTGGCAGTTCACCGCCAGTCAACACATAATCGCCTATCGATATTTCGTCGGTAACCAGATGTTCGCGAATACGTTCATCGATTCCTTCATATCGCCCGCACAGCAGCGCAATTTGTGAATGACTTGCCAGCTCAAATGCAATTTTTTGGTTGAATACCCGACCCTGCGGGGTCATCAAAATTACCGGACAAGCCGGCGCCGCGCCGAGCACAGCACCAACAGCTTCAAAGACCGGTTCTGGCTTCATCACCATCCCGCCCCCGCCGCCATAAGGCGTATCATCGGTGGTATGATGCCGGTCATGTGCATAATCTCGAATATTATGCACATGAAATTCAAGCAGCCCACGTTCTGCAGCTTTTTGCAAAATACTGGCCTGCAAATATGGGGCAAATGTATCAGGAAGAAGTGTAAAAACATCAAAACGCATAAGACCATTCTAGCCGAAAAAGCTACTCTCTGACAGGGAACAAACTTCAACAAACATCAATGAACACATCAAATTATCGGCATCTGGCTTGACGCTCATTTGCCGCAAGTGGTAAGATGAAACATTATGTATCTACGCGGAAGTAAATGGAGCATGAACAAACGGCGTAAGCCGTTAAACTATTTCAGAATCATCACTCTTTTGGTAGTGATTGGTTTTGTAATGTACTTTGGGGTTGTCATCGGCCCAGGCGTGCAGAACAGTTTTTTGCCAACGCCCACCATCACACGTTCTCCGGAATCCTTCGTCAATGAGGCAGGTCAACTCTTTGAACAAGGCAAACTCCCCCAGGCCATTCAATCCTACGAACTGGCAGTCCGTGCCTTGCCCAATGACCCTTCCATTTACATCTCGCTGGCGCGTACACAAGTTTGGGCAGGAAAATACAAAGAAGCCCAGACCAGCGCCGAAAATGCTCTCTTACTAAACCCCAATAATTCCACGGCCCATGCCGTCCGCGGTTGGGCTTTGGAAGCTCAACGCGACTTCCTGGCAGCCGAAACAGCCATCAAGCGTGCGCTTGAGCTTGACCCGAACAACGCCCTGGCACATGCTTATTACTCTGAACTGATTGCGGATGAATACCTTGAAGGAAAGGGTCCCTTTGACGCACTCGGCCGCATGAGCGAAGAATCGAAGGTAGCACTTTCACTGGCACCCGGCCTGTTCGAATCACATCGCGCCCGCGGTTACGTTTTTGAAGCCACCGGTAATTATGAAGAGGCTATCCGCGAGTATGAAGCCGCCGTGGCGATCAACAAAAATATCGCCGATGTGCATGTATCCCTCGGACGAAATTATCGCGCACTGGGAGTCTACGACAAAGCTGTCAACTCACTGACCATCGCCAACCAACTTAATCCTTCCGATCCGACTCCGCTCTTATACATCTCACGCGTCTATGCCACAGTCGGTGAGTATGCCAAGGCCGAACAATACGCCCAGCAGTCTGTAAAAACCAACCCATCAGACACCGCCCTGCGTGGCAACCTGGGCGTGATGTATTATCGGAATTTCAAGTGGCCCGAAGCATCCGCCGAACTCTCACTGGTGATAACTGGCGGTAAAGACGCAGATGGCGTCGAAGTAAAACCTCTCGAACTTGTTGTCGACGCCCCTCGCATCGCCGAATATTATTTCACGTATGGACTAGTGCAGGTGCGCCTAAACCACTGCGGCACAGCCCTGCCAATTTTTCAGAAACTCCTTTCCGTTGTCCCTAAAGACGAAATTGCTGTTTTTAACGCCAATGAAGGCATTCGTCTTTGTACAGAAGCCGCCGCAGTAACCCCCGCACCTGGCTCACAAACTCCCGACTCTGCCTCATCTGGCACTCCAGCAAACCGTCCAGACGCGTCTGCTACCCCCTGAGCCCCCATGAATTTATCACCACGCCGGCCGATCTTCAACCGTCGGCCCGAAAATAACATCTACCGTATCTTTGTCTACCTCACCGTCATACTCGCGGGGCTTTGGATCTATTACGGCGTGAGCAGGGGAACCATAAAACCTGCCGGCGAGCCCCTGCCAACCCCCACCCGCGCAGCCCAATCTTATAGTGCCGAAGGCGACGCTCATTTCACATCCGGTGACCTGGGGGCCGCCATCACTTCGTACCGAAAGGCTCTGGAACTGGATCCGAATAACGCTGGCATCTGGGCCACGCTTGCGCGCATCCAAACTTACAACTCATCTCTAAAAACCACAGATGCCGACCGTCGCACATCCCTGACAGAAGCCCTGACTTCCATCGATCAGGCTAAAACTCTGGCACCCGATGACAGCACTGTCGCCGCCACCCGTGCGTTTGTGCTGGATTGGAATGCGACCCCCTCCATTTCCGGCGAGCGCGCCGCTGGTCTGCTCGTCGAAGCTGAACAGGAAGCTGTACGTGCCCTCAATCTCGATAACACCAACATTCTTGCCCTGGCTTATTTCGCCGAAATCCTGATCGATCAACAACGCATCACCCAGGCCGAGCAAAACATCAGCAAAGCGCTTGATCTTGGCCAAAACCTTATGGATGTTCACCGCGTCTATGCCTATTTGTTGGAAACCCAGGGTCTTTACAGCCTGGCGATTGAAGAATACAAGCGCGGCGCCGAAATCACCCCCAACCTAACTTTTCTTTATATGCGCGCCGGGGCAAACTATCGCACGCTGGCATTTAACAGCACCATCAAGGAACAGCGCCAGGCCCTCTACGATAGCTCTCTGGAATATTTCGCCAAAGCCGCCAAGATCAACGAACAGTTGGGCGTCAAAGATCCCGGCCCGTATCTCTCCATTTCCAAAACGTACTCGCAATTAGGCGAATTCTACGCTGCCGGCCGCAACGTACTTAAGGCCCTGGAATACGAACCAACCAACCCGGATGTATATGGTCAGCTCGGGATTGTTTTTACACGTTCCCGTAACTTTGAAGGTGCCATCCCCGCCCTGAAATGCGCCATCGCGGGCTGCACAGCCGCCGAAAGCTGCGATGCCCGCGGTGGCTGTGGACCCACCGAAGTCGGCGTCGAAGTAAAAGGCATGGAACTTTCACCCAGCAGTGTCGTTTACTACTATTCTTACGTTTCCAACCTGGCAGCCCTCAGCCGCCCCAAGAGCAACAAATGCCCGGAAGCCCGGCAAGTTATAGCCCAAATCCGCGCAGGTGGATTTGGGGATGATCCAATCGTAAAGTCAATTCTTCAGGAAAATGAAAACATTTGCGCCCTGGTTGGCAGCGGCATCATCGTCTCATCCCTCACCGCCACCCCCGCGCCAACATCCACCACCCCACAGCCCAAAGCGCCAACCT
Source organism: Chloroflexota bacterium (assembly GCA_026390035.1). Taxonomy (GTDB): domain Bacteria; phylum Chloroflexota; class Anaerolineae; order Anaerolineales; family Villigracilaceae; genus UBA5195. The sequence goes on along the minus strand of JAPLGT010000049.1, from coordinate 7,034 downwards.
CCACGCCAGGCTATTAATCAACCTTCTTTTTGCCTATCCCCGGCATTCAAATCCCCCCAACCTGCTGAATATCAGAGTAGTGTAAGAATCAATCCAGTGCTCTTGACTCTCATACACTACAAAGGTATTATACATTTAGCACTCTATATGACTGAGTGCTAAATGTTAGTCAATCTACTAAATAAACACAATTTCAACAGGAGGCGTGTATGACAATTTCAGTTAAACCTCTCGGTAACCGTGTGGTCGTCGAGCCAATCGAACAAGAAGATGTAACCGCGAGCGGCATTGTGCTGCCCGACACCGCCAAGGAAAAACCCCAACAGGGCATGATCCTGGCTGCTGGCCCCGGTGAACGAGATGACGACGGCAAGCGCATCGCCATGGATGTTAAAGTCGGTGACAAGGTTCTGTTTGCCAAGTATGCTGGCACCGAATTGAAGCTGGATGGCAAGAAACTGCTCATTCTGCGCGAAACCGACCTGCTCGGTATCATTGACGCAAAGTAATTCTTACGGAGAAATAATAAATGGCTGCTAAACAACTCGTATTTACAGAAGAAGCCCGCCGTAAGCTTAAGAACGGCATGGATGTGGTTGCCAATGCGGTAGCCACAACTCTTGGCCCCAAGGGCCGCAACGTTGCCATCGATCGTAAATTTGGCTCCCCCACCATCACACACGATGGCGTTTCTGTTGCCAAAGAAATCGAACTCGAAGACCCGTTTGAAAACATGGGCGCTCAGCTCCTCAAAGAAGCTGCCCAGAAAACCAATGACATCGCTGGCGATGGCACCACAACCAGCACTGTCCTGGCCCACGCGATCGTCACCGAAGGCCTCAAGGCCCTCGCCGCTGGCTACAACGCCATGCTGCTCAAACGTGGCATCGAAAAAGCCGCCGATGAGATCGTTGCTGAACTTCGCAAAAGCGCCGTCAGCATTGACACCCGCGAAGAAATCGCATCCGTTGCGACCAACTCCGCCGCTGACACCGAAATCGGCACCCTTATCGCCGATGTCATGGACAAAGTCGGCAAAGACGGCGTCATCACCGTTGAAGAATCCAAATCCATGCTCTTCGAAACCGAATATGTCGAAGGCATGCAATTTGATCGCGGTTACATCTCGGCCTATTTTGTCACCGATACCGAGCACATGGAATCTGTGATTTCCGACGCCTACATCCTGATCAACGAGAAGAAAATCTCTGCCGCCCAGGATATCGTCCCCATCCTAGAGAAACTTGTTCAGATTGGCAAGCGCGAATTAGTCATCATCGCCGAAGACATCGACGGCGAAGCACTCGCTACCCTGGTTCTGAACAAACTGCGTGGCATGCTGAACGTCCTGGCTGTCAAAGCCCCTGGCTTTGGCGATCGCCGCAAGGCTATGCTCCAGGACCTGGCCATCCTGACCGGTGGCACTGTCATCTCGGAAGAGACCGGCCGCAAGCTCGAAACCGCCACACTGGCTGACCTCGGTCGCGCCGAAAAGGTTTCCGCTGACAAAGACAACACCACCATCATCGGTGGCAAGGGTGATGCCGGCGCAATCAAGGGCCGCATTGACCAGATCCGCATCGAGATCGACAAAAGCACCAGCGATTACGACAAGGAAAAGCTCCAGGAACGTCTGGCCAAGCTCTCCGGTGGCGTTGCCATCATCCGCGTAGGCGCTGCAACCGAAACCGAACTCAAGGAAAAGAAGCACCGCGTCGAAGACGCCCTCTCTGCTGCCCGCGCGGCAGTCGAAGAAGGCATCGTTGCCGGTGGCGAAATCTCCCTGATCAATGCCGGATCCGTGCTCGATGGTATCAAGATGGACAGCGATGATGCCCAGATGGGTGTCAACATCGTCCGCCGTGCCCTCGAAGCTCCCATTCGCAAACTGGCCGCTAACGCTGGACAGGATGGCTCCGTCATCATCGACGGTGTTCGTCGCGAAGCTGCTGCCAAGAATAACAAGAATATTGGCTACAACGTCCTCACCGGTGAATATACCGACATGATCAAAGCTGGCGTCATTGACCCGGTTAAGGTTGTGCGCGGTGCCCTTGAGAACGCTGCGTCCATCGCTGCCATGATGTTGACCACCGACGTACTTATCACCGACGTACCTGAAAAAGACAAGGCCCCGGCCATGCCTCAGGGCGGCGGAATGGATTACTAAATCCACCATAAATCAGGGCAGCCCTAAAAGCTGCCCTGATTTTTTTATTTAATGGTAAATTTATGCTCGATCATTGCATGATCCTGGGGATCGCGAGATCACGAAAGCTGCCAGAAAAATGAAATCTCGAGTCCTTCTTTCCGTGCTAACCCTCGTACTGCTCAACGCGTGCGCTGCCATTGCGCCCCTACCTGCTGGCGCGGGTAGTGCCGACCCACGCCAGCCCAACCCAACAGCACTGCTGGAACCAACAACCACACCCACCAACGGCCCACTCCTGCCCGTCGGGCCATCACCGTTTCCAGAAACCCCCACTGCCACCCAGGCATTTAAGCCATCAATCACACCATTTTCCACGGCAACACCTACGCCAACCTGGATTAGCCAGGGACCCAATAAGATCATCTGCCCCATCCTGCTCTACCATCGCATCGCCGTACATTCCAACGGAAACATCTACTATATAGCCCCGGATGATTTCAAAGCCCAGATGCAGGCTCTCAAAGACTGGGGCTATACTACCATTCCGGTCACTCTGCTCGTCAAAGCCCTCAATTTTGGCGCTGAACTGCCCGCCCGCCCAATCATCATCAGCTTCGACGATGGTGACGAGACAGTTTATTCACAGGCCTTTCCCATTATGCAAGAACTTGGCTTCACCGGCGTAAATTATATTGTATATAACTACGTCGGCGCAGAAGGCTATATGAACGTTGACCAGATCAAGGTGCTGGCTGCCTCCGGTTGGGAAACCGGCAGTCACAGTCTCTCGCACATCGATCTAACAGCTAGCAAACACCTTGAATGGGAAATAATCGATTCGCGCCACTATCTGGAAAAAATGCTCGGGGTACGCGTGGAAACCTTTGCTTACCCGTTCGGCAAAGTTAATGGAGATGTTCGCAGCATCGTTCGCGATAATTACCGAGCCGGGATGGGTCTGGGTGTCTATCTGACCCAAAGATCCGCCGATATCTATTACATGTGGCGACGCCCGGTGGAACCGGGCTGGGATCTGAAAGAATTCGGCTCATTTCTACCATGGAATAGTCCCCTACAACCCTGATCATTTTGCCACTGCATTATCTACTTCACAGAACCACCCTATGGCCATCAAGTAATAACGTCAATACTGTTTACGAAAACCCCATTAATAAAATAGAGCAGCACATGGTTTTTAAATGGGGGTTTTTGCGCAAAATGCATAAAAATAACCACGTGCAGGGCAAACCACATGCGTGATAACACACCAGCGCAAACTGCCTGCATTTTTTGCAAACCAATACGTTAACCCACCAGATAAATTATAATTTCAACGTTAGCCCCCAACTCGACTTCGGCTTGTGGTTTATTTCATTTGGAGGATAATGATGAACGCTCCAATCGAATGGTTGTTGGCAGGACCGCCCTGGATCCAGTACCGGACCAGGCTTGACCTTCTGGGACAATCCGACCAGAATCCAGACGTCATAGCCGCCCATACTGCCATGCTCACAGATCCCCAGCTGCTGGCCCTCGTCACAGAACTGTACGCCTGGCCCGGGACTGTCATATCCAGCCATAAAAGCGCCAGCCAACCGTTTCACCGGCTGACCTTCATTGCGGACCTGGGTCTGAAGACCCATGACCCACTTTTAGAACCCATCCCGGGGCAGATTTTACAACATGCGTCAGATGAAGGCCCATTTCAGCTTCCCATGAACATTCCCACCCAATACGGCGGCACCGCCCAGGACCAATGGGCCTGGGCTTTATGCGATGCCCCCTTGCTTGTCTATGCCCTGGTCAAATTTGGATTGGGTTCAGACCCGGCTGTCAGCAAAGCCATCCAGCATTTAGCAGGCTTGCTGCATGAAAATGGCTGGCCCTGCGCAGTCTCAAGACAGCTCGGTTCGTTTCGCGGCCCCGGACGCAAATCCGATCCATGCCCATTCGCAAATCTGGCGATGCTCAAAGCGCTCTCGCAGATTCCAGAATGGCGTGAAGGCCCCGCCTGTCACACAGGCGCAGAAACTCTGCTTTCGCTATGGCAACAGAGTCTCGAGCTGCACCCCTATATGTTTTTTATGGGCACGGATTACCGCAAATTGAAGGTGCCTTTTGTCTGGTACGATCTGCTCCATGTGCTGGATGTGCTCTCGCAATTCAGCTGGCTCAAAACGGACCCACGCTTGCTTGACATGTTCACGGTTCTGAAAAATAAGATCGACCCACAGGGGCGTTTCACGCCAGAATCTACCTGGACAGCCTGGAAGGATTGGGAGTTCGGGCAAAAGAAAGAACCTTCTCGCTGGCTCACGCTTTGCGCCTGGCGCATTATCCTGCGCCTGGATCAGACCTCATTTTTCATTAACCCAGGCGTCGAATAATCCTGATAAACTGCATTGGCACTGTTTCTCAGCAGACTGCTGGAAAGCTGCCTGCGAACTGATGCCCCACTTATATGACAGGGCATAATCCCGCAGGAACTGATCAAAACTACCCTGTCCAAGTTTTTGCGCCAGCGCATCGATGAACAACGGCCCGCGTCCGTATACAATCCCACCGTACTCGCTGCCCTGATAACTCGCCGCCGGCAGCCCGATCGGGATTGGCATTTCGTCAACCATGCCCCAGGCCTGCACCCACGAGTCGCGATACCCATCCCAACCCGACTGACCATGTTCGTCCAAATAGTACTGGCCTGTCAGATACTCTGTCAGAGCCTCATCTACCCAGGGCTGGTTGATCTGGTCATTCCCAACCATGTTGTAAAACCACTGGTGCCCCACCTCGTGTGCAACCGTACTCTCGAGCAGTTCAGGCGCCGGAGTAGCATACATCTGGTCATCCGGGTTGAAATTATAATAGTTGTAATCGATGCCGGTTATGCCCGGATATTCAATTCCACCGGCACCCTGTATGGGTGTACTGACCACGTCGAACTCGCTGTACGGGTAAGCCCCCAGCCGCCGCCCGTAGATATTAAGCGCATCCACCGCAGTGCGCAATGCCAGCTGAGAGCCTTCTTCAAAACCCTTAAAGGCATAACTGTTCACTTTCGTCTCGCCAGCCATCGCACTTATCACCACAAACCGCTCGCTCCCAACCATGTAAAAATCGCGCACTGGTCCTGCCGCAAACGTTACCACCTGATGAGCATCTGCCAGGGTCTTTTCCACCTGTGTGCCGGATGCGACCAGCACTAACGCAGCCGGAGCCGTCACCTGCACCACATAAAAGCTGGTATCCTGAAAAGTTGTATCCGCATTGACCGGTACCGGCCCCTTATGCCAACCCTGCTGGTCGTAGACAGGAATGGCCGGGTAAAACCCATCCAGCGCCAAGACGCCATCCAGATAGCTGAACAAGCCATAGCCATCACCGGCTTCGCTCGGCACATCCACATGGAAGTCCATCTGCACCGCCACTTGTTCACCCGGCTGCAGCGCAACGCTCAATGGCAGCCGCACCGCACTATCAGCATCTTCGTAAACAGGCTCCACAGCCCGCCCATCGATGCTGAACGCCGTCAGCCTGGATTTACCACCCACCATATTAGGGAACAGCTGGAAATAAAGACTCTCGAGCGGCACATTTTCCTGATTGGTATAGCGCACCCGCTCCTGCCCATCCAACGCCATATAATCATCAGCGATACGAACATCTATATGGTAAACACTCGCCCCCGGCAGCGTGTCAGGCGTTTTCTGTTCAGCCGCAATCAACCCTGCCCGAAAAACCTCGCGATCATCCCAATTCTCCACTGCAGCCTGTGCCCCAGGCATGGGTACAAACAGATAGCCAGTCACAAAAATCATTACCATTCTTAATAAGTTCAAAATTTTACTATTAATAAACATGCTTGCCTCCGCGAAAATTGCAATACCAATAAATAGCCAACACCCTCGCTGAAATAACCATCTACTACCAGAGAAAGAAAATCAAACCAACAAATTTCCCGGATAACTACTATACAAAATCGTTTAGTAAGGTTCTACTACCTATCAATAAAGTAACCAAAACTATCCAATAAAATAAAAGCTGATTTATATACCACATAATATCCATATCCACCAATACGTCAACCACCCATTAGTTCGCGCCAGGCCATTTCGCCCCCTAGGTTGCATAATCAACACACCATTCCAGAGCCCCAACCCGGTTAGTCAGCCCCTGCTCTTACGACCCAATCATCGAACAACCCATCCAAGTCACAACGGCACTCCACTTCGGCTGCAGCCTTGAAATCTGCAGTCGAACTGATACCCCAGCGGTGCGTCCGGGTATAATCCCGTAAAAACTGCTTAAAACTATCCGGTCCCAGTTTTTGCGCCAACGCCTCCACAAACAAGGGCCCCCGTCCGTACACAATCCCGCCATATTCGTTGCCGCTATAACTCGCCGCTGGCAGTCCAATGGGGATGAGCGCACGCTGAACCCCGTTCCAGCGCGCTTCCCATGAGGTGCGATACCCATCCCAACCCTGCGGCCCATACTCATCCAGGTAATACAGACCCGTCAGATACTGGGTTAGCGCCTCATCCACCCAGGGCTCATTCATCTGATCATTCCCAACCAGGTTGTAAAACCACTGGTGCCCCACCTCGTGGGCGATTGTCCCCTCAAGCATCACTGCCGCGGGCAGCCCACCCGCGCCAACAGTTGTCTCCAGGTTATAGTATGTGAAATTAATACCGGTCATGCCCGGGTACTCAATCCCACTCGCGCCCCGGATCGGCGTACTAAGGAAAGTCGAAAGAATAAGTTACCTCAAAGTGGTGCTACCGATGGTATGGCTCGGTAGTTCCATCTGCTCAAGTAATCATCAAAAACAATGTGCATGGTATCTTTATAGTCATCAGCGACCTTTCGTCCGGTTTGG
>JAPLGT010000192.1:8063-18518 GCA_026390035.1 Chloroflexota bacterium | reverse complement strand
GGCCTCCTCCAGCGCATCCTCCAGCAGACGGTCGGGGTTGGCAACGATATAGAGGGGAAATGGGAGTTTTGCCAGCACCCGGTAGGCATCCAGTGGATTGGAGGCGCGGCGTTTTACACCAATCTCGTTAACCAGGGTATCTGTCTCCACCCACTTTTTTTTCAATGTTTCAGGCTGGATTTCGGCCTGGAAGTTTTTTCGCAGCGTGCGCTGGATGATTTCTTCAAACTCGTCGAAAGGCACCGCCTCGCCCTTGTCGGTAGCCAGATACTGGGCCACCTTGGGCAGCGCGTCACGATCATTGGGCGACATGGGATAGTGGAAGGTTTCCGCCCAGGCGCGGGCAATATCGGCGCTGGGGCCAAGCAGGCTTTCAAGCAGTCCCGGCCCGATGATCGGGGTGCAGCGCTCACGATTGATGTAACGCAGCTCGGTCTCGTAATCACTCCCGCTGCCCTGAGCGCTGAAACCGGGTGTGTACCATAGGTGACCGCTTTTCAGGCGCATGAACAGGACTGGCGCCCAAAAATCTGGCTGTTGACGCACCATCCCACGCGCTACAACCAGGGCGCGGTCAATCTGACCATCCTTTTGCAGCTCGCGGAAAAAGACAGGCAGGAACTGTGCGGCGGTCTCCATGCTCAAATTGGCTTGCATGGCGATCACCGCCGGGATGCCCGCTTCCACCAGGCGCGGGCCGAGCGCGGAGAGCGCCTCGCCGCTGCCATTCCCGGCGCTCTGGCATGAGATCAGCACCGCCAGGCGCGGCGGCTTTTGGAGCTCTCTAATGCGCAGGGCAAAATCCTCGCCGCTGACGGTTTCGTGTTTGCCATCCGCGCCTTCAAGGTAGAGCAGCGCCCGGCCATTGATCATGCTGCCGTGACAAACCAGGTACAGGATGTCACTTCCCTCAGCGCGTAATGTGCTGATAATTTCATCCGCGCTAGCGCGCCGGTTGTCTGTTGGAAGCGCCGTCATGGCGATGTCACCCAACCCAGCGCGGGCGCGTTCCAACTCTGCGGCGCCATCGATCGGTGCGAGTTTGTAGTTTGCCAGATCAGATGGGTTGGCGACCACTGTCAATGCGCGCAGGCTGCCTTTTTGGCGCAAATGTACCGGGCGCCAATCCAGGCTGGAGAAGTAGCGCGAGAAATAGATATTTTCATTCGTGGCAAGCGGAGAATTATCCTGCGGGTCACGCAGCAGTTCCCAACGCAGGCGGTGCAGTTCGGGCGCGCTGGAGCTGATCCACAGCCTCAGCCGCAGAGGCAGATTCTGGCTCTGGGCGCTGGCGCGCGCCTGCCCAAAGGCCGTTCGCAGCGCCAAGTCTTTGAACAGGGCCTCCGTCAGGGTTTGGCCATAGGCTGCAATGTCCAAAACCTCCGCAGCCAGGGCTTCGTCCGCCGGATTGAGTTCCACCCAGACTGGTTTCTCCTGTCCCAAGCCGGTATCCGCCTCGCTCCCCGGCTGGCTGAAACGGAACTGCACCGAATATCTCCCGGCTTCCGCGTTGTGCAGGCTTAGTTCAAGATCTGCATATTGCTGCATGGCGACCTCTTTCAAGTAGATGTAATGGAAAAAGGCGGAATAAGGACTTACAATCCCACCACTTTTATTTTTTAGTATACGATATTTAGAGCAATCTGCAAATTCGGGATTTATTTCACAAAGACTTGCGTCGTCCTACTCGAAAAGCAAGGCACAGCCCCCAGTGGAAAGCTGGATCTGTCACCTGCAAGGGGAACGCATTCAAGCCTTTCAGTTCCTTGGTGGAGATTTGACCTCGAAATTTCAGCAATCCTTCGATGAACAGCCTCATGAAACGTTCCGTATCCAGTTTAGTCGGCACGTTTACTGGCCTGAAAGCAGACATCCATGGCTATGAACGTTTTAGAGACCGGTGCAGACACCACGATCGAGGCGGCTTTCCCATCAAGATGAAAATTAAACTCCCCCAAAATGGGAAATGGATTGAATCCAACACTCCGCAGCTGAAAGTGATTCCCTATACCTTGATATTCGATGATGCCAGCAGAACGAGGAAAGCCAGTCCGTCACCGACGTCCCTGTTGCGTTCGCCCGTCGCCGGACCGGAACCGATTTGCACTTGCTTCTCTATCATTTGCCGCATCTATTTAAGCTTCTCTTTCTTTTCGATCCTCGCCAGGATTATATCTATTGGCAGCCCAAACATTGACATTTCTGTTACAGACTCAATCTCAAAGCCGGTTTCTTCAAGAACTTTAGGTGCAAATATTGGGCGGCAATCGGCATACTGCGGAAACTTCTCATGTGCCCATTCATAGAGATTCACCATCAGATTACTCGTTTTTCTTTTCGCCATGACCACTACGCATATTCGCCCGCCAGAACAAAGCACTCTTTGGCATTGTTGTAATACGATTGGGATTTCAGGCGTATCAAATAATTCCAGGGTGAAGCATGCAAATATCGCATCTATGCTGCTATCGCTGTGTGGAAGATCAGCAGCATCTCCACAGATCAACTCAACTCGCTCTAATAATCTCACTTTCTCTAGTTTTGACTTCGCTACTTTGACCATTCCTTCCGAAAGGTCAATTCCATAAACTTTTCCAGAAGCATTGACCGACCGGGCCAGAGCAATGATACACTGCCCGGTGCCAAATCCGATCTCGAGAACCGTTTCCCCATCTTTGACATTTAGTTTGTCCAACCCCGCTTGTTTGTATTTTTTCTCTGCAATCCCCGCCAGCAGATCATACCAACCGCTCATTTTGTCATAACTGGCTTTGGCTTCTTCTTTGGTTCTTGTAACTCGACTTATCGCTCTTTCATTTTTCACGGATTTTGCCTCGTAGGACAATTATCTTCTCTGGGTAGACGACGCGATCGCTGTTCGTGCTTTCCTAAAGTCAATCACCATCCCCGCCATTCCCGTTTTGTCAGCCATTCAACAGCAGTACCAATATCTCTACTTTGATTGGGCTTGATCGTGTATGCCTTCACCTTCTAATAATGCATACAGGCAAATTCCAGAAAATGCACCAGAGATACCGTCTGCTTTTCTACTTCCAGTAAAAGCTCTTTGTGAGCATTCTCAAGCGGCGTTACTCTGCCAATGTTCTCCGCCGCAGGCTGTTCACCTGAAACATGCCGTGCTTTTTCGAAGTAAAAACGACCGCGGAGTGCCCGTATGGATATTTTCAGAGCTGATAAAACAGGAGAAAGCTCAATCTCTTTATTAAACACAGTATGGAGATCTTCACGTTCTTCACTGGAAAGAGACCGAACCTTAGGTCGCGGCGTTCTTTCTGGCCATTGTCTTTTCCAACTCATAATTCATCCTCTCTCAAGCGATGGTGCTGGTGCCAAATGCTAAAAGGCAATACCGCATAAGCCCGCAGGGAACCCCAATTGGACGCGGATTTTCGCGGATGTACGCGGAAAAACCAAAAGATTTTTGCTTTTTCCGCGCTTGTCGGCGCTCGTCCGCGTCCCAAAAGAATTTGAATAAGCAAGTTATGCTCCACTGCGCTAAAAGGTACCGCCTGGTTACATCGGTTGCCCGCTACTTGGCGGCCCGACCCTTTCAATCTACACTAATATAATACATCACAACCCTTGATCCAAAGTGCCCGCTTTGTGAACGACATTACCCCGCTCAGTTTCTGGCATACAGTGGCCACGCGCCTGGTGCGCAATCCAACCGTTGACCTGGCGACTGCCGCCGCTTTTCTCGGTCACACAGCCGTCTGGATACTCATATTGAGCGGGATTTTATGATTTTCTGGTAAATGCCATCTTCCATCCACCAGGTCCGCAGTCCGGTGATTAACCCACCCAACAGGCAAACACAGACGGAAAAGGCCAGCTGAAGAAGCAGGCTATCCATACTTGCAGGCTCCAGGCTGGAATACACCGCTCTCGCTCCGCACTTTCCTGAAGGAGACGCCACCCATGCGCCTGCGCAGCTTTGATGTTGCCGGGCTGCATGCTGAGGGCATGACCCATAACTTTCTCGGTGTCAGATTCCAGATCAAGCATATACACTGCAAACCTTGCATGCCAAAATACGTGCTGCGCAGTTTCGCTTTCAAGATTTTGTCGCGCTTTACCAATTCAACAACCCCGTCTACCCCCCTTCTGAGCACAGTCTCTTCATTATAAGATGGCTCGCAGTCCCTACATGCATTTTATCCATAAGCAAAACGAATAGTAACTGTAAGGTTATAACTACCGTGTTCAACAATAAGAAATTATAATAAGTCTAAGTATTCTGGTAACTACATACTTTATTCAAATCCAACCACAATCTGTAAATTTGAATATTTTTCGGTATTGTCGTAATGCATTTCTCTCTGGGTAATTTGAGAACGTGTCCGGCACTTCTTATTGGCATTAATCCATAGGCTGGTCTGGTTGGTTTTCGCCAGGGTTTGTTGCTTCTGGATTTTCTGGTTTTCAGTTATCCTGGAGCATGTATTGAAAAAAAATACCCGAAAGGCCCATACCCTGCGCCTGGTGATTTCCCTTTTTACACTGGTCAGCATGGTTGTCTCCTCGCTCGCTTTTCCAAAACCTGCATTAGCTGCAAATGCGCAGCCGGCGCAGGTTTTTTTCTTGAGCATGCCCGAAGATCAGGTTCTGGCTTCTTTCAAAAAGATTTCATCCAGCGCTCCAGCCGCACCGATGGACAGTGTCACCAGCATCTCGGTTACAACCTCTAACACCTTCGTTTATTATGACCATTGGGAAAACGGCTATGAAGCCGATCTCGCCAACCCCACCAATCTCTGGACTTCCGGCAACCTCGGTGGGACCCAGATCTGGGGCAATGGCAAGGCTGCCGATGGCTGCCCGCCCAATATCGATGGCAAAACGGCGCTGACCTGTTCGGATGCCAATGATGCCCTCACGCTCGGCAATGTGATCGTACTGGATAACAATGTGCCTTTGCCGCGCACCAGCGCGATCTTTTACGATGCCCGCGATAAATTGGGCGGAACCAAAGCCATATCGGTGACCCGCTCGGTTTGGGCAGCCGCTCCAGGCACGGTGCTGGCGGATGCGGTTGAAGTCTACGATACCACGCGTTGGGGCACCAGTTATGAACTCCCGGTTGGCCAAACTACTGTTGCCAGTTCAATGTTTTCCTATACTGCTTTGCTGGTGATCGCCTCCCAAAATGCCACAACCATAACGATCAACAAAACCGCCCCGGCTATTACGCTGACTCTCAACCAGGGCGATGCTTACCAGGTGGATGGTGGCATGAATATGGGCGACACGGTGGTGGCCGATAAACCCATCCAGGTCAACCTGCTGACGGGCAAAGTTGGTTCCACCTATGCCTCACGCTGGTTCTCCATTCCGCCCAGCTCCGGTTGGACTTCCAGCATGTGGACTGCGGTCGGTACCACGCTGGCGACTTATCCTGCAAATGTTTTGGTGTATAACCCGCATAATTCCAACTCCCTGGTGGTTAACTACGAGACGAAATCTGGCACCGGGTCTTTCACCGTGCCGCCCAATAATATTTATCGCTATGAAATGCCGCTGCTTTCCGGGGGTCATTTCTACTCCAGCGGCGGGCAGTTCCTGGCAGTCGGTACCATGGATAGTTCGGTGACGGGTGCAGATCAGACCTACGATTGGGGCTATACCCTGGTTCCGGATGGCTGGCTGACCACGGCCTTTGTGACCGGCTGGGCGCCTGGTAACGCCACTTATTCCGGAAACGGCAGCCCGGTCTGGGTGACCGCCACCAAAGCCACCACCATTTATGTCGATTATGGCGCTCCGGCTGCTGCTGCAACCTATGGGACCGATCCAAACGGCAAGAAATTTGATGCTTCGTATGCTTTGGGGAAGTATGAATCGAAACAAATCTATGGCATTAACAATACCCAGACCGGCATGAAAGTCTGGACGGCGGATGGCACATCCATCACCGGTGCCTGGGGTGAAGACCCCAAGACCGCGGGGGCGGGTACGCCTTACCTGGATGTGGGTTACACCATTCCGCCTCTGCCGGAAGTAGTACTCACCAAAAAGGCCGCCCTGGCGGCGGGCGGAGATGTTAACAATAACACCAAGATTGACCCGGGTGACACGATCGAGTACACCCTGAGTGTTGTCAATAAAGGCGTGGTCACGGCCTTTAATACCACTGTCAAAGATTCGATTCCAGTTCACACCACGTATGTGACCGGCAGCACGAAGCTGGATGGCGGCTCGATTGCAGATCTTGACTCAGCACCTTTCTTCCCGCTCCAGATAACCGACGGAATCATCATTCCCTCGATTGCCGTGAACTCTTCGGCCAGCATCACCTATCAAATGAAGGCTGACCTGTTCCAAACAGGCGGCGCATATACTGAAATTGTCAACGGCGTGGATGCCACAGCCAACGGTGAGAAGCTCCAAATTGATTTGAGAACACCGATTAATTCCAGCGCCAGCAGCTGCGCGCTGGCCTACACCACTACTTTGGGCGGTTTAACGACGGCAGCCACCTATCAGCAAAACGATACGATCTATCTCAAGCTGACGGATGCGGATACTTCCGGGAACGGTCCACTCTCTGTGTCCGTGCAGGATGCCAGCAGCGGGGACCGCGAAACCGTCAGCCTGGCCGAGACCGGCACTGGCACGGGCTTGTTTGTTGCCAGCCTGCCCGCTTCGGCCAGTATTGGCGCGGTGGAAGACCACACACTCTATACCAATCCCGGTGATAGTCTTTCGGTCAGTTACACGGATGCGCTTTTTGGTGATACCTGCAGCAGCACGGCCACTATTTCGATATCAACCAGGACCAAACAATTGTATTTCAATGGCCCTGGCCAGGGCATGAGCCGTGTTGACCCGGTGGCTTCCGGTAATACCAATACTTTGATCAGCGGCGGTACATCCGGCAACAAAACCATCACTGCTGATAAAGATACCTACCTGCGCAGCAACAAAACAAGCAACAATTATGGCACGAGTAGCCTGATCTATCTCGATTCGTTATCGGGCGGTCTCAGGCGTATTCTGGTGAATTTCAGCCTGTCAACCATTCCCGCCGGGTCAACGGTTACTAAAGCGACCTTGAACATGGTCAAGACTGCCAACAACCCTACTACTAGCTCAAGTATCTACGCAACCGGGGCTTACCAGCTGACGAGAGCCTGGACCGAAGGCGGCGTAACCTGGGCTAAATACAATGGCAGCAACAACTGGACTACATCCGGCGGTGATTTCAATGCCACCCCGGTTGCGACAACCTCGGTTTCATCCAGCAATAAAACCTACCAATGGGATCTCACATCGCTGGTCGCAGACTGGTTTACTGGCGCCAAGAACAATTATGGTATTTTGCTGAAGCGTACTCTGGAAAATCAGTCTGGTACCACCAGGCACGAATTCGGCTCCAGGGATAATTCCACAGCGGGAAACAGGCCAACCCTCACGGTTGAATATTCATCGATTGGCCTTGCTGGCACGTCGGCAGCTTTTGTGCAGACATCCGGCATGGCCTCCGCGCTGAGTTTACCGGCGGGCGGCAGCGTCAAGGTGGTAGCCTATCTGCGTGTTGCCAGTGGCACGCTGCCGCTGGTCACGCCTGCAGTCACCGCCGCGCTGGAAAAAGGCGGCTCGGCTTTTCTGACACTCTCCAATCCGACTGTTACACTGATCTCGGGGAGCGATTATAAGCTGGAGTGGAACGGAACAATCGCCTCCAGCACCTCGCTCACCACCGGGCAGCTGCTAACTACACGCATCGCATCCTCGGTCGCCGGATTGACTTTCAATATCCGGTATGGCAGCAGCACATCTCCCTCACGCGTTGAACTGCCCACCACGACCGTCATCAAGGTCGATTCGCTGGCAATCTATGATGCGCCAGCTCCGGGCGGTAACTTGCTGGCCAACCCGGCCAACGGGCAGACGGTTTACATACGCACCGCCGTCAGCGACCCGTTTGGCCCGGATGACATTTCTTCCGCTGAATTAAAGATTACGAATCCGATCGAGATCGGTGGCTTCAGTACCATCCCGCTCGACAAAGGCAATGAGGTTGCCAGCACAAGCACCACCAAAACCTATGAAACCGCCTGGAATGTCCCCCCGGGTGAAGGCGAGTATGGCCTGGAATTAACAGCCAGGGAAGGTTTGGAAAACGCGGTCTCAGATATCCGTTCCATACTCTCCACCATCAAATTCTCAGACACCGGCACGCCCAGCAAGCTTGAATTTACCACCAGTGACGGCACAACCACGGATAGCTATGATTCAACCGCCTCGCTTACAGGCCAGATCTGCCTGCGTCTGACCGATTACGATAAAAATAAGCATACAGATGCCATCGAGTCCCTGACGGTCACGCTCAAAAGCACCACCGGCGATACTGAAACAGTGACCCTGACGGAAACCGCCATGAATACGGGCGTGTTTTTCAGCTGTCTCGACCGGGTTACCACGTCGGGAGCCAATCTGGTCGGGAAAATTTATGCTGCTGCCGGAGATTTGTTGACCGCCAGCTACATCGACGCCAGCGACCCGAGCGACACTTCCTCCGCCAGCGCCATCCTGACCACTTCCACCACCACGCTGACCGTCAGCAAACTGCTGGTGCAACCCTCGAATGCGTTTGCAGCGCTGGACGAACAGGTGCGCTTCGATTTTACCGTTGCCAACCCGAATGCAGACGATTTGAATACCGTTAAAGTAATCGATACCTTCCAGGCTAACTGCCTTGAGTATATATCGGCCAGCATTGCTCCCAATTCCATCACTCCCAGTATCACTCCCAACACGCTGACCTGGAACGACATCGGGCCGCTGGGTTCGCTCAGCAGCCAGACCATCAGCGTTTATTTCAAAGTAAAAGGTGTTTGCTCACCCACTACCAACCAGGTGGCCGTCACCGCCAAGGATACAAATAATGGCGATGCGCCGGTGCCGGCTTCGGGCACACAAAACGCCTCGGCCACAGTCACCACCACGCAGCCGCGCGTAAAAGTGACCAAAACCCGCACATCGGGCTCCCCAGCACTGGTGGGCAGCGATGTGACTTTCCAGATTGTCCTTCAAAATACCGGCACCACCAGCATTACCACCCTGCCGTTGACGGATACCTACAGCGCCTACTGCATGGAGTTTAAATCGTCCACCCCGTCTGTCACCGGCAGCGGTGGCTCAATCCTGTGGAGTAACCTGGGGCCGTTGGCGGCGAATAGTTCCACGACGGTCAGTACCACCTTTACGGTGCAGGGCGCCTGCAACCCAGCCACCAACACGGCCGTGGTGGGCAGCGCGGTCGACACCCATGGCGACCCGGTCGTACTTGACCCGGCCAGCTCCAGCAGCGCCACTGTCGTCACCCAGCCGCAGCCGATCAGTGCGGTCAACGATACCGGCAAGGATGTCGATGGTGTCATAGGCGGGCAGGCGCTGGCCAACGTGTTGACCAACGACAGCCTGAACGGAATCAGCCCTGTTAGCCTGGCGGACGTAAACCTGACCCTGGTTTCGGTTTTGGATCCGTCCAGCAGCCCAAGCGCGAAAGTGACACTTGACCTGACGGACGGCTCTGTGGATGTGTTGGCGAACACGCCCTTTACCACCAGCGGCACTTTCTACACCCTCACCTACCAGATTTGCATTAAAACCAGTCCGGCCTCTTGCAGCACGGCCACCGTCAGCGTACCGGTCAATGAAGTGGGTGCGGTGGATGATGGCGTTGTGACTATTGACGGCACAGCCGGTGGTCTGGCAATTGCCAACGTGCTGGCTAATGACACGATCAATGGCGATACGGCCACGCCCAGCACCGTCGATCTAAGCCTGGTAGACAGCCTGCCAACTGGCTTTAGCTTCGACCTCAGCACCGGCGCGGTCACCGTCGCGGCGGGCACCAATACCGGCCTGTACACCTTCCAGTATAAAATCTGCAAGACGGGCAGCGCCAGCATTTGCAGCACGGCCACCGTCAGCGTCAGCGTGCAGGTCAATCAAGTGGGTGCCGTGGATGACAACGTTCCGACCTTTGACGGCACAACCGGTGGTGTCGCCGTTGCCAACGTGCTGGCCAATGACACGATCAATGGCGTTACAGCCACGCCCAGCACCGTCGATCTAAGCCTGATAGGCAGCTTGCCGGCCGGTTTTAGCTTCAGCACCAGCACCGGCGCGGTCACCGTCGCGGCAGGCACCAGCAGCGGCCTGTACAGCTTCCAGTATAAAATCTGCAAGACGGGCAGCACCAGCATTTGCAGTACGGCCACCGTCAGCGTGCAGATCAAGCAAGTGGGTGCCGTGGATGACAACGTTGCGGCCTTTGACGGCACAGCCGGTGGTCCGGCAATTGCCAACGTGCTGGCTAATGACACGATCAATGGCGTTACAGCCACGCCCAGCACCGTCGATCTAAGCCTGGTAGACAGCCTGCCGACCGGCTTTAGCTTCGACATCATCACCGGCGCGGTCACC
>JAPLGT010000192.1:0-8032 GCA_026390035.1 Chloroflexota bacterium | reverse complement strand
GTCGCGGCAGGCACCAGCAGCGGCCTGTACAGCTTCCATTATAAAATCTGCAAGCCGGGCAGCGCCAGCATTTGCAGCACGGCCACCGTCAGCGTGCAGGTCTATCAAGTGGTTGCCGTGGCTGACAACGTTGCGACCTTTGACGGCACAGCCGGTGGTACGGCAATTGCCAACGTGCTGGCCAATGACACGCTCAATGGCGTTACAGCCACTCTCAGCACCGTCGATCTAAGCCTGGTAGACAGCCTGCCAACTGGCTTTAGCTTCGACATCACCACCGGCGCGGTCACCGTCGCGGCAGGCACCAGCAGCGGCCCGTACAGCTTCCAGTATAAAATCTGCAAAACGGGCAGCGCCAGCATTTGCAGCACGGCCACCGTCAGGGTGCAGGTTGCCGTGGCCAGGATAGGCCTGGCCAAAGCGCTGATCGGCTCGCCGGTCAAAATCTCCGCGGGCGTCTTCGAAATTACGTATGAATTCAGGCTGCGAAACTATGGGACAGTCGCGCTGAGTTCGGTACAGGTAATTGATGATCTCGCGACCATTTTCGCCAGCCCAACCACGTATACCGTCGTCCAGCCCCTGATTAGCTCAGGTTTTACGGTTAACACTTCTTTTAACGGTGCTTCAGATAAGAACTTGCTGAGTGCAACCGGCAACACACTGGGGGTTTCGAACTCCTACAAGACCATCACCATGGTCCTTCAGGTCACCCCCACATCGGTGGGACCGTTCAGTAACACTGCCAGCGCCAGCGCGCTTGATCCCAGCTCGAATATCGTGACGGATGTTTCGCAGGATGGCAGCGATCCTGATCAGACCAGCACAGGTCTACCTGCTAACAACGCTGATGGGGATCCCACCAACAACGCAGGCTCGACCGCTGTTACTTTTGCAGCCAGCCTGTTTGACCCGCCCTTTGGCATCAAAACCTTTGACGATCGCGGGCTGCCAGTGTTACGCTGGACGATGATTTGGATCAACGAAACCAACATCCCGGCTCTGAGCGCCCTGGTCAGTGATCCAATTTCGGAAGGCACAGAATTTGCCGGCGACCTGGTTTGCACTCCGGCCAGCGGGCTGACGACCGTAGCCACCTGCGCCTTTGAACCTGCTTCGGTAACCTATCCGCGCGGTCGAGTGCTCTGGACGGGTACGATGGGGCCAGATTTGGGGCATTTGACAGCCGAAACGGCTGCCAATGAACTGAATATCAGCTTTAATGTGCGCGTGCTGTCTGGCACATCCGAAGTGAATAACACCGCCAGCATTAGCACCGATATCGATGGCATCCATGGAATTGACCAGGTTTCCGGATCCAGCCTGGCCACATCCCAGTCGAAATGGATTAAAACCGAATTTAAAAGTGCAAAAAAGTTACCAGTTACCGGTTTCGCACCCGGTATCGTCAGCCTGCCCCCTGCCATGCCGCATGCTGCTGCTTATCAGTCATATTCAGATCTTGTCTTAGAGATCCCAGAGCTTAATATTCGCTCCAATATCGTCGGTGTTCCAATGACCAATGGCAATTGGGATACCACCTGGTTGGGCAACAACGCCGGTTACCTGGCAGGCACAGCCTTCCCAAGTTGGAAGGGCAACAGCGCCATCACCGGACATGTTTATGCTTATAACGGAAAACCAGGCTTGTTTGTCAATCTTAGCCAGCTCAAATGGGGCAGCCAGGTGCGGATCCATGCCTATGGAGAAATTTATACATATGAGGTCCGTCTGGTCAAAACAATCTGGCCGGATGAGGTCTGGGTCTTAGGGCATAAGCCTGAAGCCTGGTTGACACTGCTGACCTGCAAGGATTACGATCCTCTCAGCCAGAATTACAAGTTGAGAACCGTTGTACAGGCGCTGCTTGTGGGTGTCCAGGCCGAACAAGAACGCTAATTCAGACCAGAATCAGCTTGCGCCCCGCGGGTGGTTCGGCTACCGAACCGATTTTTCAAGTCACCCGCGGGGCGTTTTTAGTTTGACCTACCACCTGCAATATCACAAATATGCACACACAGCGCGGACCTGGGTCAGGGTTACATCACCTCTGAATTCAATCGTTGCTATGCTCAGCTGCGTACTCGCATTCAGATAATAGCTGGCTTTGGTCATCCTGGAAATCACAATCTCCGCACTTTGAATAAACAAAGTCAGCACCAGGTTGCCGCTTGCACCAACCAGCGTATTCCCCACCGTAAACAAACTACTTTCACCCGTGGCCGAAGTTGATAATGTCGTCCGCTGTGAGACAGAAGTCCCCAGGCTGACTGAGGCGCGCTGCATACCGCTAAACCGCACACGCCATAAACCGATCGGCACAGCCAGAGAAATACCGCCCAGGTTGTACCAGGTATTGGCTGCCGGCACCGTTTGTATCCGCGCCAGGCTGTCGGTTGTTGTCACAGTCCATTTATCAGGGTCCAGCGGAAAACCCACGGGCGCCTTCGCCGCCGAGTAAAAGGGGCTGCTCAGTGCCGTGCCGCCAAGCCCGTAATCCGTCCCGTGATAGACCGTGATCTGGGTCTCCGTGCCGGTCCAACTGCCAACATTTGTAATGATCCCCATCTTTGCCACATTGATAGCGCTGCTGCCCTGGGCTGCGCCTGCTAGGTACTGAGCCCTGATCGTTTCGGCATCCAGAGCATAGCCGTTCATCAAAAAAAGATCGTCAATCTGCCCATTAAAAAAGGCCAGATCCGTCCCGGAATAGTTATTGCACCCAATTCTGACGTAATTTGTGGCAGCATAGCTCACCGACAAACAATACCCGGCTGCTTCCAGGCTGCCATCCAGATACAACTGCATGAAATTATTCCGGTAGCTTACTACCACGTAATGCCAATTGCCATCCGTTACGGTTGTGCTGCCTGTAATCTCTGAATAATCAACCGCAAGCAGCATGCCTGTATTTTTATTGATGGCCATTTTCAGCACATTCCCGCTGCTGATCACCAGGTTGAGCCCGGCGTTAAAGGTATTCGCAGAATATGACTGAAACAATGCTTTCAGTACACCCGCTGCGCTGGTCTTGAACCAGCAGCCAAGCGTAAAATCTCCGCTCGGTTTCAAATTGACATGATCCGCCAGCACAATCTTGCTGCTGCTGCCGTTGAAGGTCGCCGCGTTAGAAAACCTTCCTGGGGTATAGGTCATGCTGGTATCGGCGCCATTGAAAGAGCCAACCTGGCTGTTTGAGCTGGCATCCATCGACCAGTAGGCCGTCAGAGCCTGGGGCTGGCTGTACTTAACGCGCATACCTTTGGACAACCTGGCGGTCATATTCGCGTTGATCGAAATAATACCGGTCGGGCTATCCGCAGAAACATAAGACCAGCTGCCCGCATCCGCCACCCAGCTGCCATTCAATAAGTAATTTTCAATCGCCAGCAGCTCGGCCCGCACAGCATTCATATCATCCGCCGGAATGTACTCACCGTCCACCCGCTCAGAACCAAAACTTTTCAGACTACCCGGAAAACTAGCCGCCATCACGCCTCCTTCTTCTTCATCAGATCAGCTGCCCACCGATTTTATCGCCACACCAAACCCGGCTGAACTTGGGCTATTGGCGGGCAAGCTCCAGCTCAAAACCTGGCTGGCTGCGCCAGGCTTCGTACTGCCAGATCCTTTCCAGGCGCCATCACTGCTGCCGCTCCATTTTATGGTTTGGCCTGTGCCAGCCATAGCCCAGGCTGTCCCCGAGTTGTAGCAGATGCCGTCCAAAACCAGATCGCCAGGCGCCGCGGGCACAGTCACACTTAGCGTGCCAACCGCATAGGTCCCCACCACCAGCGAACCCAGCGGACTTGACTGGTGCACATTGCGAAAATCCATGCTGGCCGCTTCCATATAGTCAGCGCTGCTGGCCAATATCAAAACAACATCCGCCGTGCCAACCGCCGGCGCGATCAGATACCAAATTTCAGTTCTGGGGTAATCCCCTGGGTTCACCTGGCTGGACCCCAACCTGGTCAACGCTGCGCCGCCATACGTTACAGATCCAACCCCAGCCGCAGCATAAGCACGCTTGCTGATAGAAACCAGCAGCAGCCGGTTACTCCCGGCCGCAACAGTATGGCTCCAGGTCAGGTTTGCCACCGCAGAACCAACCTGGCTGCTCACATTGCCATCCAGCACATGCACCACACCCGCCTTTTCATAGGTCAATTTCACCAGGGCATCCTGACCATCCGGGCTGAGCCACTGCAGCTCCTGCCCAACGATCAACCAGCGCCCCGATAGCCCAAAATTCGCCAGGCTGCCTGCTTCGGCGCTCGGACCAAAATCGACATGGCTGCCCAGGTCATACGCCAGCAAGTTGGCATAGAGCAGATCAGCGCTCCACTGGTAGACCACACTGGCCACGCTGGCGCGTTCCCGCACACTCAGCGCATCCAGGTAAGCCTGACCCACATTCGCCGCCATGCTGGCATCCTGGATCCAGCGCGAATTGACCACCATCACCCGTTCGCCGTTCAGGCTCTGGCTCTCCGCATCTTCAATGACTTTTGTCAAAGGTTGCCCGGTTTCAACAATCCCAATCGCCTGCACTTGTAGATTAAAGAAATAGGCGGTTTCGGTGCTGCTCCAATTTCTCAGCCTGACAGTACAAAACTTCTGATTGTTGCCCGCCTGCACATAATTTAGACCGTACTCATTCCGCCCACTGACTTCATAGATCAGGCTAAATTCACCCTGGCCCGTGCCGGTGGACATACCCAGGTTGGTGCCAGTTCGATCTGCCCGAGACCAGACCGCATGCGGGCTTATCTCGCTCAAACTGTCCAGGTTCGTGCGGATATCGGAGCCTTGCAGTGGTTTCCCCAGCGTTTCAGGGTATTTTATGGCAATTTCGATAGAACTATTGGATGGTACGGCCACAGGCCCGTGATTCGACCAGATCGGCTGGTAATCAGCCAGCGTACAATTACTATTGAAGAGTGCAATACTGTGCGGTCTGACCTTGACCTCCACCCGATTTCGCAAGGTTTCAAATGGGCTTTCACGCACCAGGCCGGCCGCCTGCTGTGCCCGCGCGGGCGCAGCCAACCCAAAACCCAGCCCGGCAGAGTCGAGCCGGTCCATCACAAACAAGCGCCCATCCCGCACGAAGCAGAGCCGCGCGGCAAACCCATCCGCCAGATCTTTGAGCGTCTCCCAGGCGCTGGCACCGTCCAGGTAGAAATAATCTGGCTGCTCAGGGTCAGGTACTTCACTTCCAAAACTGGAACCCAGCGGCCAGCCCGCCCTGTCCAGCACAATTCCAACACACTCCCGCAAGCTCAAACCTGCAGGCCGGCCCTTCCAGTAATTGAACGGAAAAGGACCGGTAGCATCCCACACAAACCACCAATCCCAGGCCATGTTGCTGATTGATTGGCAGGGAGCATAAAGACTGGCCGCCAAACCGATCTCAAGGCTGCGTGAAAGACCAGCCCCGCTCAGTGATGACACACCCGTTTTCGCATCGTAAGCAGCGCTGAGCAAGGTGCCCACGAAAACCGGCTGGGCAGCCGCCTTGCTGCTGCTGGAGACCACCAGCACCCGCAAAAGCAAACCCGGGGCCCCAATCTGGCTAAAAATCGGGCTGTTGGTATTAAAGCTGTCAAACCTGGCCTCAGCATCCTGGATTTCAATCAAAAAACTTTCATGCTCTGGATGCATCTGCCCCAGGCCATCCGCACGCAAGCGCTGCCCGCGGCCGCGTACGATCTTCAAGCTGCAAATCGCCTGTGGCTCAATCTCACCGGTGAACAGGCCATCCCGGTCCCAATCTACCTGCACCATCCACATCAGCTTTCCGCTAACCAACCCATACGGGTGCTCAAGCTTCGACCCATACAGGTTCAACCCATACTTCCCAATTCCATACCTCGCCATCAGCTCACCTCCCCAGAAAAGACAAAATAAGCCAGCTGATAGCCCGCAGCTCATAGCTCATAGCTCATAGCTCATAGTCCGTAGCTCATAGCTCATAGCTCATAGTCCGTAGCTCATAGCCCGTAGCCCGTAGCTCTTGACCTTCCTATCAGCTATCACCTGCCTTTATCAGCTATCACCTATCAGCTATCACCTGCCTTTATCAACTATCACCTGCCTTTATCACCTGCCCGCTGATATCCAATGTCACCTGGCCCAACAAGCGGCCATTAACCGGCGCGGAGAAATCCAGGCCCACAAACGCCTGGAAAGAAAAGCCGGTCCCATCCGCAAACCTCAATTGAAAATACTCCTTTGTCTGCTCCAGGGCCGCCGCTGCCAACCCGCTGGTCGTGTTCAAAGTACCTTCAGCTTGCAAAAAATGCACCCGAAAAACCAGCCTGCCGCCATTCTTCAAAACACTGATCTTTTCAGCCCAGCCACCCGAAAGCTGGGTAGTCGCATCCTTGCGCTCACCATCCAGGTGCAGGCCAGCAATATTGAGCACTTGCGCCACCGTCGCATAGGTAGCATGCGTCGCCCGATCAGCCATCTTCAAAAAAGAACTGTGGCTCCAGCCCGGAATATCTGCCTGCGCCGCTGCCAGCGCCGCCTTAATATCCGCCACCTCGTCAGAAGTCAACATAATCTACCTGCCTCGATTGGTTGGTTAACCTGACAGCCTGCTGTGCAAAACACCAGGCCCCTTTTGCGTTGCACAAGGGGCCTGGTTCCTCCCAGCTCCGCCAGGGGAAAACTGTTCAGAGTGTCTGGTAATCTTCCGGAGTATACCGGTACGGATCATTGACCGGCACAGCCCGGCTAATGCTGATCACATAAGCCCCACCGGGGTCATATTCAGCCGCCAGGCCCAGGGCCCGGTTCAAGTTCTGCACAGCCTGGCGGTAAACCGTTTCACGCTCAAAGCTCGACCCGTCAGACGAAAACTTGTAAACAGTCGTCAAGTCATTGCAGGCTTTGCGCCAGGCCTCCACCCGCGCCAGGGCGCGCAACTTCAAGATCTCTGTACAATCCGCGATCAGCACAGACCCATAGCGCAGCACGCTTTCATTAACTGCCTCGGCATAGCTGCCCGCATCCGCAGCGCCGGCAGCATACGCCAGCAAAACCGCCACCTTGCCCAATTCAGCCTGCATAAATTCCGCCAGGCTCTTTTCGGAGTACACACTTGGAACCGTCATACCTTCAGCTCCAGCCCTTCGCCAAACGACGTTTTGCAAGGGGTTGGCAAGTACAACCAATATTGGACCTGTGCGGGCCCGCGGCCCGCAGCCCCGTCGATGTACCAGAGCGGCTCGTCACCATCCGCAGAAATTTTGCAAAACCCAATCGTAATATTTTGCCCGGCACACACCAGCACTTTTTCGCCCGCCGCCGGCAGAGGCCGGTCATCAACACTGCGCCAGGCCCAGCGGGTGCAAGCCAGTTCCCATTCAGCTTTACAAAGCGCAATCTCCTGAAGCAAAGCTTGCAAAAAGGCAGTCTGCATGACGCTGACCGTCTCATTCATTCTGGCCTCTTCTTCGCCTTCGCAACCGGCACTTTCGTTTGAGCCAGCACCAGCAGGTTTTCAATCAGATCCGCAATTCCCTCAACCCGGTACAGGTCGGTCACATTCGGATCAGCATAATTTCGGCGCAGCCCATCCACAGCCGAGCTGGTCAACCCGCATTGATTGGTCAAAACATCCAGGGCCGATTCAATCCGCGCCATGGCTACACCTTTTCTTTCTGCAACAACTCGAGGATCCATCCAACACCATCCTTTTTCGCTGTCCGCTCTCGTTCCGGCACGATATTTTAGTTACTTTCACAATCGCAGAATCTGAATCTATTCTATACACTCTCGGGGTTTGCTCGCCAGCTCTTCGCTCTAGCACCTGACCCATCCTGCTTCCGCTGCTCGGACGATTAAAAATCGCTGGTTTGCCCCGCCAGTGGAGTTTTTGCGCCTGTACTTGGCGCAGCACCTATACCAGCTCTTCGTTCTGGCACCCGACCATCCTGCTTCTGCCGCTCAGGCGATTAATAATCGCTGGTTTGCCCCGCCAGTGGAGTTTTTGCGCCTGTCCTTGGCGCGAAACTCCACA
>JAPLGT010000091.1:0-31027 GCA_026390035.1 Chloroflexota bacterium | reverse complement strand
TATCGTTGACGAATGGAATATTGTAAACAGCTACTCCCAGGAGGAGGATACCAATCGCTACCAATGGGATTCGAAAGGAACGGGGTTTTCTTAACATATAGGGATTATAAAGCGGAAAATGAAAAAACGTAACGGGTGCCTTTCTTGCGAAAGACACCCGTTACATTATATTTATTTCAATTAAGATCAGGCGTCTTTGACTTCGCCGTCGATCACATCGCCATCACCGGCAGGTTGGGTCGATGGGCCGGAGCCATCTGGCTGAGGCTGGCCTTGCTGTCCGTATAACTTTTCGCTGACAGCGTAGAAGGCCTTTTGCAACTCATCGGTGGTTTTCTGGATGTGGGTGGCATCTTCACTGCTGAGAGCGGATTTCAGATCGTTGACTTTGGCTTCGATCTCGCCCCGTTCGCCGGAGCTGATCTTTTCGCCCAGGTCGCGCATGGCTTTTTCGGTCTGGTAGATCAGGTTATCAGCAACATTACGGGCTTCGATGACTTCTTTGCGTTTTTTGTCATCCGCTTCGTGAGCCTGGGATTCCTTGACCATGCGGTCAATTTCACTTTTATTCAGGTTGGTCGAGGCTGTGACGGTGATCTTCTGCTCTTTGCCGCTGGC
Organism: Chloroflexota bacterium; assembly: GCA_026390035.1. Classification (GTDB taxonomy): domain Bacteria; phylum Chloroflexota; class Anaerolineae; order Anaerolineales; family Villigracilaceae; genus UBA5195. The sequence continues at coordinate 30,409 of JAPLGT010000091.1, read as the reverse complement.
CTTGTCTCGTGCTGTTACATGCAAGATGCCATTCGCATCGATGTCAAAGATGACTTCGACCTGGGGTACGCCACGTGGCGCAGGTGGAATGCCATCCAGCCTGAAGCGGCCCAGGGACATGTTGTCACCGGCCATCGGCCGTTCACCTTGCAGAATGTGGATATCTACTGCGGTCTGGCTATCTGCCGCGGTGGAATAGGTTTCGGTCTTTTTAACCGGGATGGTGGTGTTGCGTTCGATCATCCTGGTCATAACACTGCCCAGGGTCTCCACACCGAGTGAAAGCGGGGTGACGTCGAGCAGCAAAATGTCACGGACTTCACCACCCAGCACGCCACCTTGAATGGCTGCGCCAACCGCAACGACTTCATCGGGGTTAACAGATTTATTGGGTTCTTTACCGGTTAGCTTGCGGACCAGATCCGAAACCATCGGCATGCGGGTCGAGCCACCCACCAAGACGACTTCGTTTAAGTCTCCGGCTTTGAGCCCGGCATCCTTGAGAGCGTTTTCAAAAGGATGTACACAGCGTTGGAGCAGGTCGTTGGTCATCTGTTCGAATTTGGCGCGGGTTATCTTGACCACAAGGTGCTTGGCCCCAGAAGCATCTGCGGTGATGTAAGGCAGATTGATTTCTGTTTCCATCATGGTGGAAAGTTCGATCTTGGCTTTTTCGGCGGCTTCTCGAAGTCGTTGAAGTGCCTGGCGGTCATTGCGCAGGTCGATGCCTTCCATTTTTTGGAATTCATCTGCAGCCCAACTGGTGAGGCGCTGATCCCAGTCATCACCGCCCAGGTGTGTATCACCGTTAGTGGCTTTAACCTCGATCACACCATCGCCAACTTCCAGAACTGAAACGTCGAAGGTACCGCCACCAAGGTCAAAGACCAGGATGGTCTCATTGGCTTTTTTATCGAGGCCATAAGAGAGCGCGGAGGCAGTGGGTTCATTGATGATGCGTTTGACATCCAGACCTGCGATGCGTCCGGCGTCTTTCGTAGCCTGGCGCTGGGTGTCGTTGAAGTAAGCCGGTACAGTGATAACTGCTTCTGTGACGCTCTCGCCCAGGTAAGCTTCGGCATCGGCCTTGAGCTTGGCAAGGATCATAGCGCTAATTTCTTGCGGGCTATATTCCTTGCCGGTGAAAGGAACCTTTACGCGTACATCATCCGTGGGGCCTTCAATAACTGTATACGGCACCATCTTTCGTTCTGCCGTGGTTTCCTCGAAGCGACGCCCGATGAAACGTTTGATGGAGTAAATAGTATTTTCCGAGTTAATGACAGACTGGCGTTTGGCGGTTTGACCGACCATTCGTTCGCCATTTTTGTTGAATCCGACGACAGAAGGGCATAGACGTCCACCTTCCGCGGTGGTGATGACGGTTGGCTGTCCGCCTTCCATCACAGCCACGACGCTATTGGTTGTGCCGAGGTCAATGCCGATTATTTTTCCCATGGTGTTCTCCTTAAAGTATTTAGAAACGATTTCAATATCCGTGTTTTATTTGTGATTTTATAGTATGGCTAGGATAATCCATAAATAATAGAAATACGTTAACGTCATGTAGAAAAAATAAAAACAGGCCGCCCGTTTCGGGCGGCCTGTGATGGAAATAGCTTGTGTTACGGTTGGCTGATCTGGAAAGCATCCACATTGACCAGGACTGGTAGCGAGTCAAATGATGAGACGCCGAAACCAACCAGACCTTCTTGAAGCACATATTTTTTATCTGTTACGGTCTTGACTTTGGTGCTATTAACGCCCAGGGTCAGGTCATTCCCATTGCAGATAAAGGAATATTCATTGGTATTTTTGCCTTGCTTTATCAGGTTTGAACCGCCATTAAAGATATTATAGTAGCGCCCGTCAGAGACAACGTATGCCAGAATGGAATATAAGCCGTCATTCTGAACATTGGCCTCATACCAGCCTTCGTCGCTGTAGCGGCAAATCAGCGAAACCGAGTTGCTATTTTTACCACGGTTGTCGGCGCGTAGATCCAGTCGTACGTTTGTATATTTAAACGCTTCATAGTTGACATAGACATACTTTTGCGCGCTGGGTATATCGAATACAAGAAAACCATCTTTCGTGGTCGGGCTAAGGCTGTCATCGGCTGCAGCAGATGCGTACTTTTCATGCCACTCAAAGTAAGAATAGTTGCCGATATCGCCATCAAAGGTTTCGGTATAGAAATCCTGTCCCTGGGTGCCAGAACCGCTGCCAGAACCGTTGCCAGAACCGCTACCAGATCCACCGCCAGAGACATCGAAATTTCCAGTGACTGCGAGCTCACGACCGTTCAACTGGCCTTCGAGCAGCTCGCCGGTGGCGTAACGGATTACCGTCAGCGAAAGCGTGTCTTCGGGTTTGTGGGTGCGCAGAATGCTGCAGTAGTCCTTCATTGTGCCGTCAGTTGCCAGCACCAGGCTTTCCATCTGATACATAATATCGCCGGCCTTAATCCCGGCTTTATCAGCCGGTGACCCGGACTTAACCGAAGAAACCCAGATACCGGAGAAGCTGCCATCATCAGATTTGATCGCTGTGCCGTTGATACCGATCGAATCGATATCCTTGCCCTTGGTTAACTCGTCAATCATCGGCTTGGCAGTCTTTTCGTCAATTGCAAAGTATTGGTTCGCTGAAGCAAGAGAACTGTAATTGATGCCAACGACGCGCCCGTCGGTTGCGATCAAAGGACCACCAGAGTTACCCGGATTGATGGTGGCGTCGTGCCCGAGCACATAATCCAGGGAAGCCCAGGATGTTTGGCCATCAGCTTTTTCTTTTGAAATAATACCCTTGGTTAGTGAGAACTGTGGTTCGCCAAGCGGGAAACCGGCGGCGTAAACTTCCAGTCCCGTTTTAATCTGGTCTTCGTACCAGTTCAAGAAGGGGAATGGTCCGCCCTCTACTTTGATCACAGCCAGGTCAGAACATTCGGATACGCCCAGGATGCGGGCATTGTGCTGCACCCCACCAACCCAGACTTTTAGCAGGGCTGAGCCGGTTACAACGTGATTATTGGTGACTGCGATGCCAGAAGAATCAATAATAAAACCCGAACCGCGCCCGGCTCCGTTTGTAACCAAACCAACCTGGGGATCAATAAAGGTTCCCTGGGATTCAATCTGGATAACGGCATTTTGGGCATCGCTGATCGAGTTGATGCCATTTGCACTGCTACCCTGATTGTTGTTATTGTTATTGGAAGTGGGTTCTGTAGTAGCGGCAGGTTCTAAAGTTGGGCTGTCATTTCCGCTATTGTTGTTAGCAGCGGGTGTTGGTCCTGCAAATAAGTTGCAGGCAATTCCTACAATTAATATAAACGCCATAATTAATAAAAATGGACGAAACGTTTTCATTTCTCTCTCCTTTGAGAAAATCAATTTGAGTCTGCGACTCTGTAGACACATTTTAACATAAGTATAGGGTTGCGCAACCCGTGAAATAAAGTACTATTTGTCCAATTCTGTATTTGTCGATCCATTGCAAGGTGGGTGATTAAACAATAGCCTCCAGGGAAAGCCCCGGAGGTTATTGAGTGTGGAGATGGCGGGAATCGAACCCGCGTCCGAAAAATTCGACCACCGGAAATCTACGCGCGTAGCCGGTTGAAAATGTCGCCGCAAGTAACTCATCTGGCAAAATTTGCCTGCAGCCATTCACTCAGACCCGAAAGCCCTCTTTCGTACCGTTAGTGACGTGGCGGTACGGCACTCTGCCATTTTGACGCCCACTCGTTCTCCGGGCGGAGAGCGGGAACGGTGAACGCCGCCTCATTGAGACGGGCCGTGTACTCTCTACTGCTTATTAGGCAGCGAGGGGCATAGCGGCATAGGAAGTGCGATTGGCACTTGATTTTTTGTGCTGATTTTCCGAGTTCGGCACCTCTCGGCACGCATTCCGGAGCCAACCTCTCCCGTCGAAGCCTGGCATCCCCATAAAGAATCGGAGAACCCCAGTCTGGGGATCTAGTATTGACCCGTCTTTATTATAGCATATGTCCGGATGCTTCCTGAGAAGTGCGTGATGAGCTGCATAATCACGCAGGGCTGATTCAGGATTGCCAGGGATGGCGAAGCAGACCTGAGGTATGTATTTTCTGCAGTCATACCTTCCGTGAGAAAAAGTGATCGCCTGGGTTGTTGCCAAACTGGTGCAGTCTGCGAGATTGGTAAGAATTGATTTATTCAGGCTTGGGGAAAAACTCTGTCATCTCTGGGGGGCATGGATCTGGTCCCTGACCGTCCTAGTTATATTTTATTCGACCCAGCTGACGGTGTATTCAGTTTGCTCATCCTGCCTGGCGATAGACGGTTCCTGGATGACCCACTGACCGGGTAATCCCAATTCATGGGCTGTCAGCTCAAAATGGCACATAGCGATACCCATATCCAGGCGCTGAATATCTACAATTCCAATAAAGCGGGTCAATGAACTCTCCCGATAGCCTTTGTTGCGCTGTAAAAATAGATGCCATAAACTGCCAGACCGGACAACCCGCCATGGCTGTTTGTTTGAGGCCGACGGGCCCAGGCGCAGCATCTCGAGGGGTATTTTCCATTCGCCGGCGGCTTCCTGGCTCAGAGGTTTGCCAAAATGATCCTCAAAAAATAAATTTTCCCAGGGTAGGCGCTGATCTGCCTTGATCTGGCGGCGCAGCAAGCCTTTGCGGGCTTGCTGTGGGTCGATCATTTCGCCGATGGAAGTGACTGCCGGGATGACAACATCATCGGGAGCATTGATTTTCCGCGCAAAGCTGCTGCGCGTGAAACTACCCCCCAGCCAGCAAGTGCCAAGTTGGAGTGATGTGGCAAACAGGATGATTTGCTCCATCTGGTACCCGTAATCTTCTAGATTATTCTTGCCAGGCTGAATGGTGCCGATGATGAAACCGGTGGCGCCCTGGATGAAGCCGTAGGTGCCCAGATCTTTCAGCGCCTGGCTGTCCTTGCTCTCCGCAGCCACGAGTTGAAAATCAGGTTTTCCATGGAAGGGGCCGGCAGGAAGTGTGCCAATAAATTCTTGTAGTTTCTGGCGTTTTTCCTCGGAGATGGGTTCTTCCAGATAGGTTCGGCATGAAAAACGCTGGCGAATGAGAGCGGTGATGTTTTCTGTTGATTGCATTTTGTTCAAGCCCATCCATTCTGTTGATAGATTTTGAAACCGATTTGGAGCGCGGTTCGGATTTGTTCGAGTAAAACAGGATCGATTGCCTTTATGTGGAAACAAGATTTGCCCTTGAGCAGTTTTAGCAGTTCAGGCTCAAAAGCCGTTCTTAATTCAGTATGCGCGTAAATTGGCATATAGTAGAAACCCACGTAGCTTTTTTGAATGATCAGCCCGGCAAAGTAGACTTCTTTGCGCTTTCGGCCATCGATGATCAGGTCTTTAATTGACCAGAGATCATAGTGCGAATTATCGTCCATCTTTGGGCTCAAGGCAGGGGTGTAAGCCTGCATGAGGGTTTTGATGGATGCAAAGATAAGGTGAAGTTCATCCATTCTGTGATCCAATCTGGTAATCAGTTATTTTAAATCCTTGCCAGCGGCCAGTTCGTGAACCATCCAGACATTGGGTTCGATGTAAATACCCAGATCGGATTCTAGATCCATTTTCATTGGAATCAGCCCGCCTGGTAGCACATATTCAGCGCTTTGCAAAAATTTTAGACCGGTCCAGGTTTCCCAGTCGGCGCGTGTGCCACGAATATCCATGGCATGCCGGCAGGTTTTGATAATCGTGGCGCCTGCACGGACGTGGGTTCGCAGCCAGGCGTCGAAGGGCAGGCCTTGTTCGTTTTTCCATGAAATATAATCATCCATATCGATCAGCGGATATAGGCTTTTCTGGTTTGGCCGTACAGGAGCGATTAGGCGTTTGAATCCTTTTTTCTCACCAACTTCTCGCATTATCTGAACCATGCGGTTGCTCAAGCCCTGGTTGCGATAATCCGGGTGGATTGCAATCTGGATTGCGCATTGGGTACGCGGCTGAAGACCCTGCGAGTGATCAGCTACGGCCTGTATGAAAGCCCAATCCCAGCCCTCAGCGGGCAGGTCGTGTGGGTCTCCATCCCAGTGCAGCGCCAGGCTGTTGCCCATGGCCGCCGCTCGTCCTGTGCGGGTATCCAGCAGAGCGAACTGGTATTCCGGAAAGTATGTGAACAAGTTATCCCAAAGATCATCGGCCACTGGGTCATGCAGCATGAATTCAGGCCAGGAAGCGGATGCTAATCCGGAGACGAGTTCCTGATAATTGCGTGTATCCAGAGGTGTAATCAATTGTAAAAGAGAGTCGCGCATTATTTTCTCCGATCGAAGCCGATATTATTTGTTTTGTACGCGTTTTAGTACGGCCACTGTTTGGCCCGGCCGTTTTCGATCATCCATACATCGCTGGCGAAGCGTTCAATAAAATATCGATCGTGAACGACAGCCAGCACAGTGCCTTCAAAGCGGGCCAACGCTTGTTCGAAACGCGCCCGGGATGGAATATCGAGATGATTGATGGGTTCATCCAGCAGCAGAAAAGTGCTGCCTTGAGCTACCAGCATTGCCAGCTGTAAGCGTGTACGTTCGCCGAACGACAATGCGCCAACATCACGTAGTGCATCATCGCCGCTGAACAGAAAGAAGTGTAGAAAGTGACGTGTTTCGGTTTCAGTGAATGCTGAAATGTTTTGGATGACTTTTAGCGGACTCTGCAGTGGGTCGAGCATTTCCTGTTCCTGAGACATATAGCCTGTCTTGACATTCGCGCCTAGTTTGAGATGTCCAGAGAGAGGCTCCAGCTTTCCTGCGATGGTACGTAGCAAAGTGGTTTTGCCGGCTCCGTTTGGTCCGCTGATCGCAATGCGTTGACCGGCGCGGATATTAATATTCAGGTCATGAAGAATCGATGGATTTCCGGGGTAGCCAACCGCCAGGTTTTCGGTGATCAAAACGTCTCTTGACTGGTGGACGGACGATCCGAAATCCAGTTTGAGCTGCCAACTGGGGCGAGGCTTTTCGATGCGCTCTTCGTTAAGTATTTTTTCAATGCGGGCTTCAATGTTTTTTGCACGCCCGGCGGTGTTCTTTGTGGCGCGGTTCCCAAAAAAGCCTTTGGCGAATTTATCACCACCGTCAGCCTTACCGCCTTTTTTCATTTTGGTCAGGCCGCGCAAGTGTTGGGCAGCGGCGCTCAATTGTTCGAGTTGCGCCTGTTGGTCACTATAATTTTGCATCAACTGTGCCTGTTCAACTAATTTTTGTTCAAGATAGGCACTGTAATTGCCTGGGTAACTGTGCAATCTGCCGGCAGCCGGATCAAGCTCAAAAATGGTATCGACAGTATTATCCAGAAAAGCCCGGTCATGCGAAACGATCAGGGCTGCGCCGTTAAAACCGACTAACCAGTTCTCGAGCCATTCAAGCATGGCGATATCAAGGTGGTTGGTAGGTTCATCGAGCAGTAGTAAGTTCGGCTCGCTGAGCAATACCTGCGCAAGCATTAATCTTGTTTTCTGGCCTCCACTCAGATGCTGGATGGGAGTTTCCAAGGGGAGCTTGCCAATTCCAAGGTGACCGAGCACAGCAGCTGGTGCTTGCCTGAATGCCATCAACCTGGATAGGCAGGCGTCATATTGGGATTGCAAATGTGGATCGTCAGGGTATTGAGACATGGCTGCAGCCAGGTTGGCAACCTGATCTCCGATAGCCTGCCTGGAAGGTTCGGATGTGTTTGCGGTGCTCAAACCCAGGCTGGAGCCGATGGTCTGATCGGCCGTAAATTCAAAGCCTTGGGCCAGGTAACCAATCCTGAGGTCGGAGCGCGTATGCGTCAGCGTCCCATGATCGGCTAGTTCCAAACCGGCCAGGATGCGAATGAGGGTGGTTTTGCCGCAGCCATTTGGACCGATTAGCCCGGTGCGTTCGCGCGGGCCAAGGTTAAAAGAAATGTCGTTCAGAACGGAGTGGATACCGTATGATTTGGTAAGGTGATGTGCAGTCAACATAGCGTAACCTGTTATAAAAATAAAAAACCGAGGGCAACCGCCCCCGGCTGGAATCATCACAGCGGGTCGTACCCAGGAAAAGTCGGTGATGTTCTACAGGTTTTTGTGCATTCCTTCTAACTCCTACAAATATTGACATCTTGATTATAACATGCCGGTCAACTGGACGGCGCGATATAAGCAAGGATGGCGATGAAATGTGCCAGAGCTCCCAGCATGACGAAAATATGCCAGACTTCATGAAATCCAAACTTGCCGGGCATAAAATCGAAGGTCTTGGTTATGTAAACCACGGCGCCCAATGTGTAGGTGATCCCGCCAGCTGCCAACCAGATCAAAGCGCCAAGCGGAAGCCGGGTCAGCATCTCATTGATGGCAAAGACTACCAACCAGCCCATCACAAGATATACACCTGCGGTAGTCCAACGGGGGGCTTTGATCACGAATATCTTGATAAGCACGCCGATCAGTGCAAATGACCAGATGATGCTTAACATGCCCCACTTCCAAAAGCCAGTGAACATGTTATAGCAGACTGGTGTATATGAACCGGCAATCAGTAAATAAATGGCGGAATGGTCAAATTTGCGGAGAATTTCCAGCACGTCTGGTTTGGCTTTAATCAGGTGGTAGCTGGCACTGGCTGAGAAGAGTAAAATGACTGAGATGCCGTAAATTGCTAAGGAGATTTGTTTACCAGTATTGGCCCGAGCGATGATGAGTAAGGCGGTCAGCCCCCCGACAGCCGCGAAGGCAGCAAACAGGTGCGTCAGGCCATTGACGGGTTCGCGCAGTTTATTAAACATTATTTATCTACCTTTATAGTGAGCGTATGAAGCTCATTTTGTAAATGAATCACTGGCCTCGTCTAGCGTTCTGATCTGTGCTTCACTCAAGCGCCAGCCGGCAGCACCGGCATTCATCTCGGCTTGTTGTATATTTTTGGCGCCCGGAATGGGTAAAGAACCTTTACAAATACACCAGTTAATGGCTACCTGTGCGGCTGATTTGCCACCCAGGTCTTGGCCGATATTGGTCAACAGCCTGAGTAGTGGCTGGATGTCTTTGAGTATGCCCCCATATTTTCCGGCGCGCATGCCGGGAGGTGGGTTTTCTGGGCCATACTTGCCGGTTAATAGTCCCATGGCCAGTGGGGAGTAAGCGATCAGGCGAATGCCCAATTCCTGGCAGCGTTTCAGTAATCCATTTTTTTCGGCAGAACGGTTGAGCAGGTGAAATTCAACCTGGTTCGATGCCAATGGGATCTCATGTTTTGAAAGCACAGTATAAGCACGCTGCATCTGGGTTTTATCGTAGTTTGAAACGCCCACAGCGCGAGTCAGACCAAGGCGATGTGCAGCCGCCAGGCCTTCAACGTACGTCTCGATCGGGATGAGTGGGCTGGGCCAGTGGATCTGATAGAGGTCCACCCGATCCAGGCCAATTCGTTCCAGACTGCCACGCAGAGCGCGGGTGACGTTCCCTTTAGTCCATCGCCAAGGTAATGGGAAAAATTTTGTGGCTATGATAATTGGGGTTTCTGTGTTTTTTAAAAACTGACCGAGCAGTCTTTCTGATCGTCCATTGCCGTAAATTTCGGCAGTATCTACGAAACGCACGCCGTTATCGATGGATATTCTGAAACCGGCCTCAATATCGTCGTCTGTATAACCTTTGCCATAGTTCCACACCGTGCGGTCCCCCCAGGACCACGCCCCCAGGCCGATTTCGTTTTCATACAGGAATTGAATTGATTCTGGAATGTCAGATTGCATTGATAGGGTCTCCTCGTGGTGCGGCCCTATGCAGCGAAGGGGCTTTTCCATTAATTATTATTCTATCATAGCGCAAGTGGCAATTTGCTTGCGCTATGACAGGATCAACTATATACTGTATACTGATTAGTATATGATTGATTATCATCACCATGCCAATGCTGAACATATTCTCCAAGATAGCTGGGAGCTCTTTCAAAGAAAGGGATACCTGGGTGTCTCGATTGATGAAATTTGCCTGAGCTGCGGTATCACCAAGCCCACCTTGTATTATTACTTTAAGAATAAGGAGAACCTTTTTGTTGAAGTACTTTTGATGCGTCTACAAGGGTTTCGACGTGAAATTGAACAGGATGGCGGGCTGGAAGAAAAGCTGGTGCGTATCACCCTGGTGATACTTGATAGTTTTCAGTCAGATTATTCTTTGCTGGTCCGGGACCTTGAACACATTAAGACTCCTGAAAATGCTAGCAAGATCAGGGATGCTTTTTCTGATGAGCTCTTTTTGCCGATCACTGGCATTATGCTAAAGGCGGTTGAGAGTGGGTTGGTGCAGGGGGATGCTAAATTTCTGGCACATTTGTTTATGGGCATTGTGGAAAGTTATATAGCCCGTGCAAATGAATATAATCTCGATAACGCTTCTTTGGCCAAAAAACTGGTTTCTTTTTTTCTAAAAGGAGCAAAATTATGATCAGGAGGATGAATTATGTCTGACACAATGCGTATGTACGTTGAAGTTGGTTTCAATATTTCGTATCTGGTTGTTGTGTGGGTGATGACAATCATGATGACCATGCAGATGAGCCGGGTGGCAAAAGAAAATCGTGCCATCGCCAGCCTCTTCCGCTGGGCCTTTGTGCTGCTGGCTTTGGGAGACAGTGGTCACGTCGGGTTCAGGGTCGCCGCATATGCCCTGGGTGGGCTGGAAAAAAACAGCCTGTTGGTGGGCATAGGGGCCCTGGCAACGGCCATCACTGTTACGTTCTTCTACGTGGTGATGTTATATATCTGGAAAGAACGTTTCACTGGTAAATTTGGTCCGTTTGAATTCGTCTTGCTTGCCAGTGTTTTGGTGCGTATGATTGTCATGGCATTTCCGCAGAATGATTGGGGCAATACTGTCCCGCCTGTTTTCTGGGGGCCTTTTCGAAATTTGTTTCTGGTTATCCTGGGTGTGGGCGTGCTGTATCTATACATGCGTGATTCGAGCCGGGTGGGTGACAACTTGTTCCGCTGGATGGGGATTTGCATCTTTTTCTCGTATCTTTTTTACGCCCCTGTCATTTTGTTTGCACGTGATTTCCCCTTGGTGGGTATGTTGATGATCCCCAAGACGGTCATGTATTTGGCTATTCAATTTCTGGCCTACCGTGGATTGTGGCCGCAGAAAAATTCGCTTTCGCTGCAGGCAGCATCCGATTAATTTGAATTGAAGCCGGTTAGTGAGTTGGAAACGTATTCAAAAGTGGCTTCGCTGAGAGTCACTATAATTAGCAGCCGGAGATTTGAATTATTTATACATCAGTGGGTGCTGGCCCATGGTCTGAACCGCTGAAAGCATTTTCGTATAACCAACAAGCGATCAAGTGGTTGGTTATTATTGTTGCGGTAGTTATTGATTGTCGAAGCGACGCCTGAAAAGGGCTTAAGAAAATTCAGCTGCAAAAACCCTGGCGTGAATTTAAACCGCTAATTGACCAAATCGTGTACAATCTAAATCACAATAAATTGACCAGACCTGAGTGAACTCCAGCTGCCTCACCTGATGGTGAGGGGCTGGCGCTCCCTTAGTTCTAATGGAGTGCCAGTTGCTATATAAAGAACCGATGACCGAGCGGGCGGGTTCGGAAACCCCCGTTCAGCTTTGTGAGCGCTTGAAGCTGCCTTTTGGTGATGATTTGCGCCTGTTGACCCGCGCTCTGACCCACCGTTCATACGTTAATGAACATCCGGATGTTATTTCTGACAACGAGCGTCTCGAGTTTTTGGGAGACGCAGTTTTGGATTTCGTGGTCGGAGCCTGGGTCTATAATCATTATCCTGAGATGGCCGAAGGCGAATTGACCCGTATGCGTTCAGCGCTTGTCCGCACAGAGACCCTTGCCGAGTTTTCTCGTAAACTTAACCTGGGACAGGCCATGCGCCTGGGGCGTGGCGAATTGCAGGGTGGTGGGCGCGATCGGGATATTTTGTTGTGCGCAACCTTTGAATCGTTGGTTGGTGCCATGTATCAGCGCAGAGGGCTCGAAGAAACTAGAAATTTTATTATGCCACTGCTTGAGCCGATGGCTGAAACCATTCTGACCCAAATGCAGACTATCGATCCTAAGTCACGTTTGCAGGAGTTTACGCAGTCGCGGGGCTGGGGTATCCCAAGATATGCCACCACACAGTCCGATGGCCCCGATCACGCCAGGGTGTTTGTGATTGAAGTCTATATTAATTCAAAATCGATGGGAAAGGGCAGCGGGCCTTCCAAGCATGCAGCCCAATTATGTGCTGCCCAGCATGCGCTAGAAAATTTTGCCATGTTGGATACAGATTCTTCTATTGATTAATTTATTTGTGCCGGGCGTAAGATGTAACCAGGCTTTGACAGCTGGTTGTGTTTTGCGCTTGATTATTTTCAGGAAAGAATAACTTTCGACATGCCTTTACGCCTTAAATCTCTTGAACTGCACGGTTATAAGACTTTTGCCTCGCGCACCTTGTTTGAATTTGCCGATGGTATCACTGCTATTGTTGGTCCGAATGGTTCCGGTAAATCCAATTTCGCAGATTCGCTGCGCTGGGTTTTGGGCGAGCAATCTTTTAACTTGTTACGCGCGAAGAAGACTGAAGATATGATCTTTTCTGGTTCCGAGCATCGAACGCGCTCTGGAATGGCTTCAGTGACGATTACCTTTGATAATGATTCGGGCTGGTTACCGGTAGATTTTAGCGAAGTCGCTGTGACTCGTCGCGCCTATCGCGATGGCCATAATGAGTATTTGTTGAATGGGCAGACGGTTCGCCTGAAGGATATCAATGAGCTGCTGGCCCAATCAGGTCTCTCGGAACGCACCTACACTATTCTGGGCCAGGGCATGGTGGATGCCTCCTTGGCGCTAAAAGCGGATGAGCGCCGCCGATTATTTGAGGAAGCTGCTGGTATTGGGTTGTATCGTTCCCGTCGCGAAGAGTCGCTGCGCCGGCTGGAAAATACTGAACGCAACCTGGAACGAGTTCTGGATATTCTTTCTGAGTTGGAGCCTCGTTTGCGTGGTCTTGAAAGACAGGCCAGGCGCGCCCAGGATTATCTTCAAATTCAATCTGATTTGAAATTGATCCTGCGCGAATGGTATGGTTATCATTGGCACAGGTCACAAAAAGATTTAACTGAGGCTCAGATAAATGCACGGCAACAAGAAAAGACACTTAACGAGGCCCGCCAGAAATTTCATGATCTGACCAATGGTTTCAGTACAACACGTTCGCATTTGATTGAACTACGCACACGTTTGAATGAATGGCATCGTGATTCTGCTGGTCTTCACAACTTGAGTGAGACGGTTAACCGTGAGTTGGCCGTGCTTGAAGAACGCCGGCGTTCCCTGGGGGAGAGTCGCGAAAACACCTTGTCGGAGCGGCAGCGTCTATTAGATGAAGAACGAGCTGCGCGTGAGCGTGTGGGTGAATCTAAAACCGAGTTTGAACGTACCCAGGCCGAAGCAGATGATGCCAAAGCGCAGGAGGCAGCTGCAAAAGCTGCTCTCAGTGCGCGCCAGTTTGAAAGAGCCGGGGTGGAGCAGAAGCTAAATACAGCCCGCCAAAACCTGAATAATCTAAACTCCCGTCGGGCTAACCACCAGGCGCATTTGAATGAATTAAAGACCCGGATTGATGCCCAGCGTGAGAAGCTCAAGTCGGCAGATATCGTGATTGCCACGGCCGAAGAATCATTCAGAGCGGCTGAGAAAAAACAAGTCACGGCACAGAAAAATCGCCAGCAGGCCGAGGTTTCATTTCAGCAGGCCGAGACCGATTTGACCGCTTTGCGCCAAAAATTAAGTGAGCTGGAAACCAGCCGCCGGGCACATCAGGATGAACGTAACGCGAAGGCCGGCGAACAAACTCGGCTGCAGGCACAGTTGGATGTGCTTGAACAAGCCGAGAAATCTCTTTCAGGGTTTGCAGATGGCGCCCGCTTTCTATTGGAGGCTGCCCGCAAATCCAACAATAATAGCACCCAGGGTCTATTGTCCGCCGCCCTGGATGTTCCCGCAGTTTATGAAACAGCCATTGCTGCCGCACTTGGCGATGCTTTTGATGTTGTCGTGATCGAATCTAGCAAGGGTGTTGATGAAGCGCTTGATTTGTTGGAAAAAGCCACCGGCCGCGCCGTCATCCTGCCGCTGGATGTGTCTTCTGCCGGAGAGCATGGCAATATTCCGGTTGGTGAGGCTATCATTGGGTTGGCTTCCGGGCTGATCAAAACAAAAGACGAATTTCGCCCGGCGGTCGACATGCTTTTGGGAAGCACAATTGTGGTGCAGGATCGCGCTGCGGCACGTCGTTTGTGGGGAAAATTCCCAAAACTGCGCTTTGTTACCCTGGCTGGCGAAGTATTTCGACAGGATGGATTAATCGCTGCAGGGCGTGAAACCCGAGCGGCTGCACTTGGCCGGCCCCGTGAAAAACGTGAACTGACCGAGCGGCTGGAAAAAGCGGTATCTGCACTGAATGTCCTGATTGAAAAACTGACCGGACTCTCGTCTGAGTTGACCGGTGTGCAAAAAGAAATCAGCTTGAGAGAAGAGGCAATTCGCCTGGCGCGCAAGGCTTTGAATGAAGCCACCAATCTTGAACAACAGGCTTCCCTATCGGTTGAATCAGCCAGGCGCCAGCGGGATTTTCAGGCCGGGCAAAAGGAAACTCTGACAAAAGAGGTGGCAGGCTCAGAACATGATCGTTCTGAAACAACCTTGATGGTGGAAGATGTGGAAGAGAAATTGGCCGATGCGCAGGATGTGATGCGCAGGCTGAATGGACAGATGGCCGGTTTGGCCCTGGATGAGTTGACAGCGCAGGTTACTTATTGGGGCGCAAGGGTCTCGGTGTCGCAAAGAACTGTAAACGATGCCCGCGCTCGTCAGGGTGATCGAGAACAAGTTCTTGATCGTGTGCAGAAACAACTGATCCTGGCACAAAACCGCGAGAGTGGTTTGGAAGCTTCTTTTGGCCAATTGGATATCGAAAAGAGCAGTTTGCAAACCCGTGAAAAAGATTTGAGCGAAAAGATCGAAGGGCTGCGCGTTTTAATAGATCCGGCTGAGGCTGACCTGGCCGAAGCTGAAAAACAGGAAACGGCTCTCCAGGAACAGGAAGTTAGCGCTCAGCGGGTGCTGGCTAATGTGGAGCGTCTGTATTCACAATTGCAAATTGAACTTAACCGCAAGCAAGAAGGGCTGGAGAGCCTGAAGCGGAGGGTAGAAGAAGATTTTGGCCTGGTGCAGTTTGAGTATGACGCCCCAATTACTGGCGCTGTGCCCTTGCCGTTGGGCGATATGGTAGAAACTCTGCCGTACGTAACAGTGTTATCGCCTGATCTGGAAGATAGTTTGATGCAAAAACGCGCTCAGATTCGGCGCATGGGTGCTGTAAACATGGAAGCCCAGCAAGAATACGAATCGGTGAAAGAGCGTTTTGAGTTTATGACAACCCAGGTTCAGGATCTTAAGCAGGCCGAATCTGACTTGCGGGAAGTGATCGCTGAGCTGGATGAGCTGACCAAACGGGAATTTTTCAAGACTTTCGAGGCCGTTGCGATAGAGTTTAAGTCCATTTTTACGCGTTTGTTTGGTGGTGGCTCGGCACGGCTTGTCCTGACCGATCCGGATCATCTGACCGAAACAGGCATTGATATCGAAGCCAAATTGCCCGGACGCCGCGAGCAGGGCCTTTCGTTGCTTTCGGGTGGCGAGCGCTCATTGACCGCGATTTCGCTGGTGTTTGCGTTACTAAAAGTATCGCCCACCCCGGTCTGTGTAATGGATGAGGTCGATGCGATGCTTGACGAGGCCAACGTTGGCCGTTTTCGCGACCTGTTGGATGAACTGAGCCAGACCACTCAGTTCATTGTGGTTACTCATAACCGTAATACCGTGCAGGTGGCAGACGTGATCTATGGGATTACCATGGGGCGTGATTCCGCCAGCCAGCAAATCTCACTCAAGTTGGATGAAGTCAGCGACGAAATTCTCGGGAACCGGGGCTAAAGCCTCTGCCAGATAACCAAATAAGAAACGCCGCTCACAGAAGAGCGGCGTTTCTTATTTGGTTATCTTCAGTAACGGATCAGTAGATGATGAATATTATCGCTTTTCACGTTTGTATAACCGGGTGATTACTGTCCGGTGCTGGATGGCAAAGCAGGTTCTGTTGGGACGATGGTCTTCCACAGATCGTTGACCGTGACGCTCGACGTATCGCGCAAATTCTTCAGAAATGTGCTGAAGGCAGTTTGTTTGTTGGTCGTGATCACCTGATCGGTCAGGGAGCGGTTTTCGTGTCCAATTGCCTGGATGATGTGGAAACCAAAATCGCTCTTAATTGGAGCGCTAATTTCCCCAACCTTCAGTGCGAAAGCGGCTTCTTCAAAGGGTGCCACCATGGCACCTTTTCCGAACCAACCCAGATCTCCGCCCTTGTCTTTTGAACCGGTATCTGTAGAAACTTCGGATGCAATCTTGGCAAAATCCTCGCCAGCTTTCAGACGGGCAAGAACTGCATCGGCTTCAACCTGGGTTTTAACCAGGATATGGCGGGCCCAGACTTCTTCCTGGAATGGTTTCTGATCTTTGGTTATATCGGCCATCAGTTTGTCTCGCAGCAGGCTGATTTCGACAAGGCGGCGGTAGCCGGCTTCATCCATGCCAGTGTCTTTCGTCAGACCGTCAATGCGCTCTTTAGACAGTGTCTTGTAACCTTCAGCATTGACCGCGGTGGCAGTCGGTACGCTGGTAGGTTTAGGACCGGTTGTGGGGGCTGGCGCGACGGGCGTAGCCGTGGCTTTCGGGTCAGCGGTTGCGGTTGGAACCGGCGAGGCCGTGGGCGTAATGGTAACGATGGCAAGCGAAGTGGGATTGGCAGTTGGGCTGACCACTTCGGTTGGGGTCGGGGCACTGGTTGGGGTGCCATTGGGGAAGTATTGGAAACTTTCCTGCAGAGCTTTGTCCAATTCTTCGGTGCTGACAGAAATGCCACGTTTCTTGGCTTCCTGGCGGATCAAGCGGTCGTTGATCAGTAGGTCAACAACTTCCTGGCCCATAACATCGGTAGATTGGAGCCGGTTGGCATCTTGTTTTAGCATTGGGCCAAAATTGGCATCATTGAGGGGGTCTTGGACACCGAACATCTGCGCATATTGCATGTACTGCATGTAACGATTGATGGCCTGGATACGTTGGACCTTCACCTGGGTTTGGAATTCACCAGCAGTGATTCTCTCGCCGTTGACGTTGGCAACTTCGCGGTAGGGCAGCAGGACTGTATTGGATAGAAATCCGTAACCTACAATCCCCGTTACCAGCAAAATAATGACCACAGCTGCGATGCGAATGATACGTTCCTGGCGGCGAACAACTTCAAGGTGAGCCAGGTGTTTTTTATTAATATGTTTTTGGTTTGGCATACGAATCTCACACAATGATCCGGGGCATGGAAGGACGTCGCGTGCGGCGTCCATTCCATGCCCCGGTCTGTGATTCTCTTAGTCTTCCCTGCCGCCACCCACAAAGGGTAGTAAGGCAATGTTTCGGGCGCGTTTCACTGAACTAGCCAGATCACGCTGGTGTTTGGCACAAGTGCCGGTCTGACGGCGTGGGCGAATTTTGCCCTCTTCGGTTACATAGCGCTTGAGCATGTCAACAGCCTTGTAATCGATGTGTAAATTCTTATCAGAGCAGAAGGCGCAAATCTTGGGGCGCGAAAAATAGCGACGTTCGCCGCCTTGACCGCCTTCTTCTCCTCCTTTGTCTCTATCACGATTGTAGTCCATAACTATCTCTCCACATGCGGCTTGTGAGAACCGCAGTCAAAACTAGAAGGGGAATTCATCCTCGTCGGTGATTGGGATGTCGGATGTGTCGGAGGCTTCTGCCGGGTGGCTTGCACCCGCGACCGCTTCACGGCGATCACCAAGCATCATCATTTCGTTGGCTACCACTTCAACGCTGCTGTGTTTGTTACCTTCTTTATCTTCCCAGCGGCGGGTTTGTAACCGGCCTTCGATATAAACCTGCTGGCCTTTGGTTAGATACTGTTTGCAGATTTCTGCCAGGTTACCCCAGGCAACGATGTTAAACCACTCGGTTTCGCTGTGACGTTCACCGTCGACCGTGTTCCAGGAACGACTGGTAGCGACTGTGAAAGTTGTCACTGGCCGTCCGGATGGCGTGTAACGCATTTCCGGATCACGACCTAAATGACCAATGATCATCACTTTATTCAAGCCCCGGCTCATATTCTCTCCTTAACACTAAACTTTACCGACGGGATACTGAATTATTCAACCACTGTGAGCATTGAACGAATCACAGATTCCTGGAAACGGATATTGCGTTCCAGTTGAGCGGTGGCAGCTGGGTTCATGTTGAGGTGCAGTAGTACATACTGACCTTCACGTTGTTTGTTGATGTGATAAGCCATCCGACGACGACCCCAAACATCCACCTTGTCGACGCTGCCGCCTGTTTCTGTGACCCAACCACTAACCTTCTCGACAATTGCTTTAAAAGCATTTTCGTCCAGGTCAGGGTGGATAATACAGACCAATTCATAAATACGCATAGGGAAAAAACCTCCTTTCCTCGGGATAAGCCCCCGGTCAGAGCGTCGTAGACGCAAGCTGGGAGCGGAAAGGGTCGCACGAATGTACGACCGATGAAAAGCGGACTAGATTTTAGTCTATAAATTGCCAATTGGGAAGGATCAATTTTAGGACTAGTTTCAGAGAGATCATTTCGATTTAGCCCGCGCGAATCTATGCGAAGAATCCATGGGTAGATTGTGGCCGGCAGGTTTTCATTGAAATGGGGCAGTGGAAACGGGTGGAATTGGAATTCCGTCAACCTGAGGTGCACAGCAGCGGCTGAAATTGTAATTTGAGGAAGGTTATTTGGACTATTATCGACAGGCTCAGTTTCAGAACTGCTTTATTTTGGGTGCTGGTTCAATTATTTCTCATGGTAACATTTTTACCAGTTTTCAGGTTGATCAAAGTATGATCAACGTCATCAGTCCGATCCAAAATCCAACCTGCTCAGGTAATTGCGGGTATTCAGCGTTGAATTTTCGGAATACTTCACTTTTAGGTGGCTATCAGGTTTCATTGTTACGTACTGCCGCCGATTGATATTTATGGGAAAGGATGATTTGATGAATAAAAATAAATATGATCTCGATACCCCTTGTTTGGTGCTGGATATGGATATTCTGGATGCTAATCTTCATAAAATGCAATCCAGCGCCAGCCAGGTTGGCAAAAACCTGCGGCCGCATAGCAAAACACACAAGTGTTCGGCGCTGGCGCGCAGGCAAATCGAAGCTGGAGCCAAGGGGGTTTGTGCCGCAAAGGTTTCGGAGGCTGCGGCTCTGGTTAGGGCCGGTATTGATCAGATTCTGATTACCGGGCCGGTGGCAACCCCGCAAAAAGTGAGCAGGCTGGTTGATCTGCTCGTAGAGTCGCCTTCCTTGATGACCGTTGTGGATCACCGCGAGAGTGTCGATCTGCTGGTGGCGGCACTACGTGAAAGACGCTTGAGAATGGATGTGCTGCTAGATCTGGATGCCGGATTGAAGCGTACTGGCGTAAAACCGGCGCAAGCCTTGGAATTGGCGCGATTTATTCTCTCACAGCCAGAACTGCGCCTGGTTGGGATTCAATCTTACGCCGGACAGGTGCAGCATATTCCTGATTATGCTGCCAGGCAATCTGCTTCGCTGACCTGCTTGCAGCAACCTGCCGCGGTTTTCCGCGAGTTGCAGGCTATTGCGGATTCTTGCCATATTTTCAGCGCTTCAGGTACTGGCACCTTCGATATTGATGTTGCAGTGCCTGAGTTGACCGAGCTGCAGGTCGGATCTTATGTTTGCATGGATGCAGAATACCTTGCAGTTGGTTCGGCTGAGCGTCCGGGGCAGTTTGCTGCTTTTGAACCTGCTTTGCGTTTGCTCAGTTCGGTTGTTAGCCGTAACCAGTCTGGGTTTGTGACCGTAGATGCGGGCTTAAAAGCTCTCTACCGGGATGGCGCTGTGCCGCAGATTATTGGCCCGAAAAATTCAGGGTTGGTATACGAATGGTTCGGAGATGAATATGGTCGAGTAATCTGTCCTGCTGATCAAGATCTTCCAAAACTAGGCACAGTCCTCGAATTGGTTACCTCGCACTGCGATCCAACAATCAATTTATTTGACCGGTTTTACCTTACCCGCGGTTTTGATGTGGTTGGAGAATGGCAGATTGATTTGCGGGGCTGCAGCCAATAATTGCGATCGCTGGCAGGCTCTGAGAAAGGGTAGAACTATTATCTTGTGGTGAAGCCCTGAGCTTTGATGGTGGAAAATCAATCCGAATGTCATTTTGTTATTGGTACGCAGGCCAACGCATGGTCAGGTTTGCCAGCCCCTGCTGCTTTGTGCAATTGGATGATATGTTAGGAGCATGATTCCCACGCATTTGCAGGCATTGACTGTGATGATTAAAACCTAAGCCTGATCACGGGTAGTACATGTAAATTTCGTATAACCATTCCTGTCGTTAATGTAGACCCGGTGCTTGATTCATCAAGCACCGGGTCTGTAATTTCTGATCTCATCCATGGGGACGATTTTAGGTAAGGAGAATCCGGGTTTACTTTACATAGATCGGGTTGCTGAAGATCCAACCGCGGCGCAGCCCCAAGTAGCGGCGGTAGACTTCGACTCGGTATACGCCAGGTTCGGTTGTGATGTGAGTGCAGGTTTCACGCGAATCCCAGCGCTTAAGCAGTTTGCCATCCTTGAGCAGGCGGCATTCGCTGATCTGTGGCAGTTTTATATTGAAGGTTACGCCGCCATTCGCTGAAATATCATCACCCATCAGAGCGGTGTTTTCACGTCCTTGAGCGGTGAAGTTGAAACCACGCGTGGAAGCAGGCAGGTCATAGGCCACAAAACAGTGTCCAGATCCGAGCGCAGCATAGATCATCTTGCGATCGGCCTCAATGCTGCCTGTTAGCAGAGAAGGGGTCTGGATGTGAGTAGTGATACCCCGAAAATGGAATTCATAAGGGTAAACGGTCTTGTGCAGGGGACCGGCGTTTGCGGGCAGAGCATGGGCATCTGCGCCGCCGATCGCGACCACTTTTTTACCAAGGTTGAGAAGTTCGTCCCATTTTTCCAGGTGCTCGTGAGGCGGTTGGTGGTTGAGAAAGGCCGGAAAAAAAACGTAAAAAAGAATATGCATTAAGGTTTTTCCCTGGATCTTGAGTTCGCTCAGGCTATTCCACAGTTCGATACCGGTATAGCCGTGCACGTCCCAGTCTACCCAGGAAATATCCGTCTCCTTAATGGGTGGGCACTCAGGATCGTACAGGTGTGCAATAAAGGAGAGACCACCCTCCTCGCGAACTTTGTCGATCAAGATTTGCGGGTTTGGCGCATAACTAGCCAGTTCGCGTCTTGCGTTGAAAACCAACAAATGGCTTCTTTGTGGCTGGCGTGCCTGATCATGGATCTCCTCGCCAATAAGCAGCAATGTGCGCCGCCGGCCTTCTTTGTAATATCCTTCCGGTCCGTCAACTAGCACATTGTGGTCTGTCACAATAACGGCATCCAGGCCAACTTTGAGGGCCGCATCTACAATATCTTTGTGCGACCCCGTTCCGTCCGAGTAAGTGGTGTGCATGTGCAGGCTGATGACCAGTTCTTCCATTTATTTGCCTCGGTATTTTCTAATTGGGATAGTAGGCTTGTTCCAACAAATTTTGAAACAAGCCTACTATTGTCACTAATTTTATCTTATTGATTATATTAGTTGTCACCCATTCTGCACAAGGATCAAAGCAAGCCGGGAAGGTTTTGCCGGGGGTTTAGGCGTAGAAAGCCAACAACTAGCTTCGGAGAAGGATGAAACCAAAAATCTTTCCTAGAATCCACCGATTTTGTTCCAGTCCTGAGTTATACTACTTAAAGTGTTTGAGCAGCATCAGTGCCAAGCGCCAAAACAGAAATACCGTTTTAAGATCTGCTGCATTTTTTGACTTACGAATCCCGGAAAAGCGCAGTATAATCTACCCGTTAAATTCGCAGGAGCCAGGAAGAAAAATAAATGAAAACTTATCTTGAAATTGGGCTAATTATTACGTCTGTCACATTGATCATCAGTGTGATTATGCAGAGCAAGGGCGCGGGTTTGGGTGGCCTCACCGGCGCTGACACTGGTGGTGTTTACTCCGTCCGCCGTGGTATTGAACGAACCCTGTTTTATATCACAATCGGTCTGAGCGTTCTGTTTTTCATTTTGGCGATCGTTGCCATCTTCATCAAGAACTAACTCCTTCTCCCGGAAGAGCTTCGGGATGTTATTCTAAGTTATTGAGAGGCCGCTTCATCAGGTCTGGGCCAAAAGCTGGCCTGTCCTGGAAGAGGCCTTTCTTCGTTTCTATATGATAAAAAAATTACGCTGGCAAATTCTGGTTGTTGTTGTTACCCTTCTGGTTGTGGCGGTGCTGCTATTTACACCTGAGCCCGGTCAGCAGGTTTTTTCTCCCAAACCCGCAGAAGGTGGTGTCTATACTGAGGGCCTGGTGGGTTCGCTTAGCCGCTTGAACCCCTTGCTCGATCAGAATAATTCTGCTGACCGTGACATAAACCGTCTCTTGTTTGCGAGCCTGGTAACTTTTGATGCGCGTGGTTTGCCGTTGCCTGGGTTGGCGGATTCATGGGGTGTGTCTCAGGATGGTACCATCTACAATTTTTCCATCCGGCCGAGTGCAGTCTGGCACGATGGTACGCCTGTCAGTGTAGCTGATATTATCTTCACAATCGACCTTATCAAAAGTGATTCGTCGTTATTTCCTGCTGACGTGCGCGAAATGTGGAAACTGGTGGAAATCAAGAAATTAAATGATAAAACAGTCCAGTTTGTTCTGCCCGAACCTTTCGCCCCATTTTTGGATTACCTGACCTTTGGCTTGCTTCCCAAGCATATATTGGATGGAACACCGGCAGATCAATTAGCCGCTTCAGCTTTTAACCTGGCGCCAGTTGGCAGCGGGCCATACCGCTTTGAGCGTTTGATCGTGGAAAATGGGCAGGTTGCTGGTGTAGAATTGCGCGCATTTGACAAGTATTTTGGTCATAAGGCTTTTATTGACCAGGTAATCTTTCGTTACTACCCGAATGCTTCGGCAGCACTGGACGCTTACCGCCAGGGACAGGTGCTGGCTATCAGCCAGATCACTCCTGATATCCTTCCGCAGGCATTGGCCGAACCGGCGCTTAATCTTTATACTGGCCGGCTGCCTGAACTGAGTCTGGTAATGTTTAACCTGAATAATCCGGAAGTGCCTTTTCTACAGGACGCTAAAATGCGCCGCGCGCTGTTGGTCGGATTAAACCGTCAGCAAATTGTGGATAAATTATTGGCCGGGCAGGCGATTGTGGCAGATGGGCCACTCTTCCCTGGAACTTGGGCTTATTATGAAAAAATCGAACATTTGAATTATGATCCTACAGCCGCCATCAGTTTGTTGAAAAGCGCGGAATACAAAATCCCGGCTGCTGGTGGTGATATTCGCGAAAATAAAGACGGTCTGCTGCTGGAACTAAGCCTTCTGTACCCGGATGATTCATTGCATGCCTCAATTGCGCAGTTGATTCAGACCAATTGGGCGCAGCTGGGGGTTAAAGTAAATCTAGAAGCGCTTCCATACGATAGTCTTGTGAATGACAGGCTGGTTTCACGTAATTATCAGGTAGCCCTGATCGATTTAAACCTGATGCGCTCTCCAGACCCCGATCCATATCCTTTCTGGCATCAATCTGAAATCACCGGCGGGCAAAACTACAGTCAGTGGGATAACCGTACCGCAAGTGAGTACATTGAGCAGGCCCGTGTTACCCCCGATTTCAATGCCCGTGCACGTCTGTACCGGAATTTCCAGGTGATCTTTTCCAAAGAATTGCCGGCGCTGCCATTGTATTTCCCCGTATACAGTTACGGAGTTAGCGAAACCGTTCGCAACGCTCAGATGCCTCCGCTTTTCGATACATCTGACCGTTTCTTGACGATAGCCGACTGGTATCTGGTGACTCGGCGTGCGTTGGATCAAACATCCCAGCCAACCCCATGACATCTAGCGAACAAGACATCCGTTTTTTGAAAGAAGCTGCAGAACAGCTGCAGGAATATCTACTCTCAAATGAGTTGTACTGGCCTTTAAGTGGTTCGCTGCCCAGGCTTACCCCGGGTGCACTTCTGCTTGTGTTGGCACGAGTCGGAATTATGGTTCCGAGTGAAGGCCAAAAATTTGGTGCTCAGGTGGAAACCATCCGCGTGAAGTGGCGCGTTGCCTGGGAAAAGAAAGTTGCGCGTGAAATTACCAACCGCACGCGGCTCTGGTCTCAATTCTTATCTGATTATATTAATGCGCCTGACCAGAATCAGGAATCGTACCGGTCGGAAGCCCGAGGCCGGACCATCCTGCAGCTATTGCTGGCTGATTTGTCCGAATGGGGGGATTCTGAAATAGCGGCTCTGGCCGAACTGGATGGGGTCCTGAAATCGCGCCTGATTCCATGTGATTTTTTGTGGGAGCATGAACTGCAAACGGCGTTTCCAAAGAGTGACTACTGGTTTTTGTATGGAAACCTCTAGACCCTCCACCTATTTTCTGTAATGAATATTCAAGAGAAAGAGAATAAAATCTGATGACTGATCACAGACAGGCAGCGCTTGATTATGCACACACGCACAAAGCCGATGCGTTGAACAACCTGAAAGAAATTGTCGCAATCCCATCGATTTCGACCGATCCCGAGCACACTGCAGACATGCAAGGCACAGCTGAATGGCTGGCGACGCGCCTGATCGAACTGGGCATGCAAAAGGTGGCTGTTATGCCGAGTGATGGGCACCCGTTGGTTTATGGCGAATGGCTGGGTGCGCCCGGCAAACCGGTTGTATTGATCTATGGACATTATGATGTCCAACCTGTCGACCCGATCGAACTCTGGCATACTGGCCCGTTTGAACCGACTGAAGTGGGCGAAAACTTGTATGGACGTGGCACATCTGACATGAAGGGCCAGGTGATGGCTACCATTTGTGCACTGGATGCTATCATTAAGACCGGTCGCATGCCGGTCAACCTCAAGTTTATGATCGAAGGCGAAGAAGAGATCGGTTCACCTTCTCTGGCCAAATGGATAGCAGAAAACGCCGATTTGTTGAGGGCTGATTTCTGTTTGAATCCCGACGCAGGTATGCTGGGTAAGGAATATCCGACCATTACTTATGGGTTGCGTGGGTTGGTTTATTTTGAACTGCGGGTATTTGGTCCAGATCATGATCTACACTCAGGACTGGCGGGCGGGATTGTGCATAACCCGGCTCAGGCGTTGGCCGAGTTAATTGCTGGCATGCATGATAAAAATGGCAAGGTTACTCTACCCAAATTTTATGATAAAGTGCGCTTACTGAGCGATGAGGAGCGCGCGGCTTTTGCACGACTGCCGCATTCAGACGCAGAATATCTTGCGTTGACGGGAGTTGAAGTCTTGTGGGGTGAACCTGAATATACCCCGGCCGAGCGTACTGGTGCGCGTCCGACTTTGGAAGTTCACGGTTTGCTCTCCGGTTTCACTGGCAAGGGCCAGAAGACAGTTCTCCCAGCCTGGGCTATGGCCAAAATATCCTGTCGTTTGGTGCCTTACCAGGATCCAGATGAAGTTTTCGAACAGCTCAAACGCTATCTGACCGAAAATGCAGGGCCCACCATCCGCTGGGAATTGGATAAATATTCGGGTGCTCCGGCTTCCATTTCAGACGTGAATCAGGCGGGCGCCCGTGCGCTTGGGGCTGCGCTTCAGCAAGTTTGGGGTATTGAGCCCTTCTTTAGAAGAGAAGGGGGTTCGATCCCGGTGGTTGGTCAGATGCAAAGCATGTTGGGAATCGAATCTGTTTTAACGGGTTTTGGCCTGCCAGACGATAACTTGCATGCGCCCAATGAAAAATTGCACCTGCCCACCTGGTATCGCGGCATTGATGCATTGGTTCATTTCTTTTTTAATCTATAATCTGCAGCGACCGCATGCGCGGCGCAATCAACGGTGAGGAAGACAGGCATGGAAGATCGAATTATTTCGTACGGCGGGCAGGCTGTGCTCGAAGGTGTACTGATGCGTGGGCGGAAAGCCCTGGCGATTGCAATGCGAGCCCCGGATGGGCAAGTGATCGTCCATACCGAAAAGCTTTCTGGTATTTATCAATCATCGATTGCATCAATCCCATTTTTACGTGGTGTAATTTTATTATGGGACGCGCTCGGATTGGGCATGAAGGCTTTGACTCTTTCTGCTAACGTTCAGACGGGTGAGGACGAGAAGCTGGAAGGGCCGCTATTGTACGGAACGATGGCTTTTTCAATGGCTTTTGGGATTGGTCTGTTCTTCCTGGTGCCCTATGGAATTGGAAAGCTTGGGCAGTGGCTCGGGCTGGGTGTCTGGTCAGGCGCTGCGCTGGAAGGTGTTTTTAGACTGTTGTTGATCGTTGGTTATATGTGGGCGGTGGGTCTGATGCCTGAAATCAGGCGTGTATTTCAATATCATGGTGCCGAGCATAAGACGATCAATGCTTTCGAAGCCGGGGCTGAACTGACCCCTGAAAATGTGGCTAAATTTCCGCTGGAACACCCCCGTTGTGGCACATCCTTTTTGCTGACACTGGCGGTGTTGTCGATTTTGGCTTTCAGCCTTCTACATCCATTGGCGATCGTCTATCAGATCTTGGGGCGTATTCTGCTTATTCCGGTGCTGGCTGGTATTTCGCTTGAGTATATTCGCTGGATGGCAAATCATCTCGACTCTTCGTTTGTGCGCTGGTTGATCAGGCCAAACCTGGCCTTGCAGAAATTGACCACGCGTGAACCAGATTTGAGCATGCTGGAAGTATCGATCCGATCTTTTAACGAAATGATGGCGATTGAAAAAGCCTGATGCTGGGCAGGGAAAGATCAATAATTGATAAAAAACCGCAAGACCAACCTGGTCTTGCGGTTTTATTTTATGGAGTATGGCAGTGTTACTCAACTTCTGGGCTTGTGCCAATCTGACCATCGATCAGCGTTCGGCGAACTTTGCGGTAAGTGATGATTGGACCATCGCCCTGGATCAGGACCTCGCCGATATCAAGGTCGGCACGTTTGGGCTGTTGAGTGATGACGACGCGTTTGTCCTGGCGTTCGATCACCAGGTTGGCCAGGCTGCCCAAAAAACCGACGATTTGACGCAGGACAGGGGTTTTGGTGGTGTGGTAATAGCGTAAATACATGAGTGTGTTTTCTTCATCAATAGGTGCGAAGGCTACCATCACGCGGATGTTGTCACTGATCCAGTTGTGCCAGACATTTGGATAGCGGAACTGTAGAAATGGGCGGCGCTCTGGTTCTGGAATTTGAGAGGGTTTTAAGGGCGTCTGACCGGTATCGACTTCATTGAAGACCCACAGTTCGATCAGATTATCCTGGGGATAATGGTTTTTAACCCGTACCAGTGGACCGTTAACGACGGTTTTGTTACCAGCTCCAATGGTTGTGCGATGGATGAAGGGCAGGTGGACAACATCCAATTGGTTTTCAATCGCGCGTGAGTAGTGGGTATTCCAGTGATCGCGCAGTGTGCTGTAAACGAATTTCTCATCGATGCTCTCGAAAAAGGGCAGTGCTGGGTAGCTTTCGCGCGATTCTCCCCACCAGATATAGACCAGCCCATTGGCTTCACGTGTCGGATATGTCTGAACCTTGAGGGCTTTTGGTGGGTGGGCGTTTTTTCCATTGGCCGGAACCAGCGTACAGGCACCGGATGTATCAAATTCAAAGCCGTGGAATGGGCATTGGATGCAATCGGTTTTTATCTCAGAAAGACTGAGCGCAACACCTCTGTGCGGACACTTATCAGCCATAACTGTCAATTTCCCGGTGCTGTCGCGCCAGGCGACCAGCTTTTCTGCCATCCGCGTGACGCCCACCGGCCGGCCTTTTTTTATTTCATTTGATTCGAGAATAGCGTACCACTGGTTTTGGATCATTTTTCCCTGCCTATTTTGTGAAATTTGGAATTATTGATTATATCCAGTTTTGGATTAAAATTAGGGTATGAAAAAGAGATTTCGGTTCATTCTGGTCCTGCTGACTGGCCTGGCATGCATTCTGGTAGCTATAAGTGTGTATTATTGGGGACGACCCATGCCAGTTGAAATGCGCGAAGAGGTTTATCCTTGTATGGTTTATTATCGCCGGGTGCATTACCTGCCGCGAACATTTGTCGCTCATATCGTCACGGTTGATTTATCTTGCAAGAGTATTGATGTTTTTGTGACACCTCCAGAAAAAAATGATAAACAAAACCCTCTTCGGGCGCGGACGACTTCTGCGTTTGCTCAAGAATTTGATGCGCAAGTGGCGATTAACGGTGATGGGTTTACCCCCTGGAGATCGAATAGTATTTTCGACTTTTATCCGCATCCTGGCGATCCGATCTCTCCGAACGGATTCGCAGCCTCGCGTGCAAAGGAATATGGCGATAGCAAGGGGCCCACATTGTTTATCAATTCTCAAAGGGATGCCACTTTTGGAACGCCCTACCGAAAAATCTATAACGCGATTTCAGGTCAGAGTTGGTTGGTCCAGGATAAAGTGCCTGTCCCGGATTTGAACGATA
The DNA here is from genome assembly GCA_026390035.1 of Chloroflexota bacterium. Lineage (GTDB taxonomy): Bacteria > Chloroflexota > Anaerolineae > Anaerolineales > Villigracilaceae > UBA5195. The sequence continues at coordinate 1,663 of JAPLGT010000091.1, read as the reverse complement.
CCCGGACTGCACCACGGACTGCGATCGGTTTAGATGGCCCGGGTACGCGCCTGATCATGATTGTGGTGGATGGTCGCCAGCCCTTCTATAGTGATGGGGTCACAATTTTGGAAATGGCCGAACTGATGATTTATTATGGTGGCGATAATGCGATCAACCTGGACGGAGGTGGGTCATCGACTCTGGTGATCCAGGACCCGAAAACGGGAAGTTATAAGGTGATGAATTCCCCCATTGATAACGGAATTCCCGGCCGGGAGCGACCGGTCGGGAATCATTTTGGAATTAAAACTCGTTGACTCAAGCTGACAAACACAGCGCCTGGCTTCTCTGGTAAACGCCAGGATGATCAAGCAGCCTGAAAAATTGCCGGGTTAGAGTGGTTCGAATTGAGCGGTGAAATGGCGCAGTAACAAGGGAGCATAAGTGAACTTGTACCCTCGCAATTCTCCGGCTCGTTTGGCGATTCTGCCGAGGGTCTCACCAAGGTAATCCAGGTGTGATTGAGTGTAAACCCGGCGCGGAATGGCCATCCGAACAAGTTCCAGGCGCGGGTAGATCATTTCACCGCTATCCGGATCTGGGTGGGCGAACATGACAGAACCGATTTCGCAACCCCGAATTCCACCTTCCTTGTACATTTCAACCGTCAGGGCCTGACCGGGGAATTCAGCGTGTGGAATGTGGGGCAGCAGGGCGCCGGCATCCAGGTAAATGGCATGCCCGCCTGGGGGTTCGATCAAACCAATGCCCTGTTCGCGCAGTAAACCGGCCAGGTAAGCGGTTTGTCCCAGGCGGTAGGCCAGGTAGTCTTCGTCCAGGCCTTCGTAAAGCCCAACAGCCATGGCGTCCAGGTCGCGACCGGCCAGGCCGCCATAGGAGACGAAACCTTCACGCAGGATCAATTCATTGGAGACACGTTGAAAGGTGCTGTCATCGTTCATCGCCAGAAGACCGCCAATGTTTACAATGGCATCTTTTTTGGCAGACATGCAGAATCCATCTGCATACGAAAACATTTCGCGGGCGATCTCGATTGGGGTTTTATCCGTATATCCAGGTTCGCGCAATTTGATGAAATAGGCGTTTTCGGCGTAGCGAGCTGCGTCGATAAAAAATGGGATGTTGTAGGCATGGTAAAGTGCGGCTACCTTGCGGATGTTTTCCATCGAGACAGGCTGGCCGCCCCCGGCGTTGTTAGTGACAGTGATCATGCCCATCGGGATATTTTGAGCGCCGGTTTCGTCTATATAAGCTTTTAACTTGACAAGATCCATGTTGCCCTTGAAAGGGTGAGTATTTGCCGGGTCAAAGGCTTCTTCAATTACAAGATTTACAGGACGCCCACCACGTGCACGGATATTGGCATCGGTGGTATCGAAATGCATGTTTGATGGCACATGGCAGCCAGGTTTGACAAGCACTGCAGAGAGAATATTTTCTGCCGCCCGGCCCTGGTGGGTTGGAACAAAATGCTTGAAACCAAAAATATCTTCGACGGCGCTTTTCAGACGAAAGTATGAACGCGCGCCGGCATAAGATTCATCACCTTCCATAATCGCGGACCATTGGTGTTGGCTCATTGCCCCGGTGCCTGAGTCCGTCAGCAAGTCGATAAAAATATCCTCGGCCTTGAGTGAAAATGGGTTATATCCAGCGGCCT
>JAPLGT010000085.1:0-13740 GCA_026390035.1 Chloroflexota bacterium | reverse complement strand
AATCACTGATGCGCAAATCATAGACCTGAAGGTGCGCACTGGTATGCAACGCATGGACTCTACCCAGATTGCTAGCAATATTGTCTCGGCCAGCCGCCTGCAATTATTGGTGGCAGCCATCCAACGGGTCGAGCGCATTTTGAGTGATGAGGACAAAGTGCGGCTGGCAGAAAGCTTTGCGCCCTACATCAAGGATAGTGCCGGGCATTACACTTACCGGGTAAAGGGTCCGGAAGCCGTCCAAGAACACTTGCAGAAAATTGGCCAGACCATCCACGCTTTGCTTTCGGATTTAAGAACTGCTTACTCCGCCGAAAACGCCTACAAAGTACTCGACCGTATCTTCGTCGACAATTTTCACCTGCTTGAAAGTGGTACTCAGGCCAAGGAGAACAAAGAAATTACCTCGGGCTGCCTGCAATCGGTGGACGACCTGGAAGCGACTTACCGTACTAAAGGAACCGGGCACTACAAAGGCTACGTTGCCAACATCACGGAAACATGCGACCCGGAGAATGAGCTGCAACTGATTACAAAAGTACAAGTCGCGCCCAACAACATTGACGATGGACAACTGCTGGCCGAAGCCCTGCCCAACCTGAAAGAGCGCACTGCCCTGGACACTATGGTTACCGATGGTGGCTTTCACAGCGAAGTCAGTGATGCCGCTTTGCAAGAGCAAGGCGTAACTCACATTCAAACTGCCATTCGTGGCGCACAACCAAACCCTGATAAATTCAACCTTGCCGATTTCAACTTGCAGCAAGACAACCCGACCACGCTTACCTGCCCGCAGGGACAAACTGTTCTGGTGACCCATGCCCGCAGCACTGGCTGGCAAGCTCGCTTCGACCCGACCATCTGCGATGCCTGCCCATTCCACTTGAATGGACGCTGCCGCGCGCAACCACAAAAGCGAGACCCGCGTTACATGCTGGCTTTCACCTCACAGGAAGTCCAGTCGGCCATACGGCGCAAAGAATATTTGGCGCATCTAAGTGAAAGCCACAACTTACGCTCCGCAGTGGAAGCTACGGTTCGCTCAGTGAAACATCCTTTCCCGGCTGGTAAAATGCCGGTGCGCGGACAATTCAGAGTGACCAGCATGGCAATCGCATCTGCTGCCACAACCAATGTGCGGCGTATCCACCGTTACCTGGTCGCCAAAACGAAGGCAGCGCAGTCGTCCAAAAACATTATTAACGTTATTTTAGACGTACTAATATTTCACTGAATCTGTCTGGATTTACGAAGAAATAAATTTGATATATTCCTGATGCAAGAAACAGACAGGTCAGTGATCTGAAACCTGGGGGATATTCGAATATTCAAAAGGAGCTATTTATTGCAGGATCATTCCTTGATCACCTCCCTGAAAAACCTGAGCGGCAATCCGCGTGGGTGTGTTTATACTGAGCCCCTGTGGGGTATTCCGTATAATCTCTATGCCCCTTATATCTCTATATATATGCTGGCCATCGGTTTGTCAGATAAACAAATTGGGCTGATTGTCAGTATTAGTTGGGGCTTCCAAATTTTCCTGGCGCTTTTAAGTGGCGTGGTTACTGACAAACTTGGGCGCAGGCGCACCACTTTGATTTTTGATCTACTGGCCTGGGTGCTGCCTTCTTTAATTTCAGCTGCAGCCCAAAACTTCTGGTTTTTTCTTGCGGCCGGGGTGATTAACAGTATCTGGCGTGTTTCGCATAATTCCTGGACCTGCCTGCTGGTGGAAGACACGGATCCAGATCAGTTGATCGATATTTATACCTGGATATATATTTCCAATCAGCTGGTAGGCTTTATCGCACCGCTGACCGGCATCTTGATTGGCGCTTTCTCCCTTGTACCGACCGTGCGCGGGCTGTATATATTTGCGGCTTTTGTGTTTACAATAAAGGCCATACTCACCTACTGGTTTACGCAGGAAACTGAACAAGGCAAAATTAGATTACATGAGACTCGCCACCAAAGCACTTTGTCTGTATTAGGCGAGTACAAAAGTGTTCTGCGCGAAATTCTACGTTCACCAGCAACGCTTTATACAGCGGGCATCATGCTTGTCTTTAGCATTTCAGTGATGATTAGCGCCAGTTTTTGGGGGATAATTGTGACCGAAAAGCTGCATATTCCCGCAAGAAATCTGGCTATCTTTCCTTTCGTCAAATCAGCTGTTATGCTGCTTTTCTTTTTCATCGTGATGCCGCGCATTAATAAACTGCACTTCAAGTTGCCCATGATCCTGGGGTTTTTGGGATTGGCTGTCAGCCAGGTGCTACTAATCACTGCGCCAGATCAGGGCTATACCTTTCTGATCATCAGCATTTTTCTGGAAGCCTGTTGTTTTGCTACCACCTGGCCGCTTTTGGACAGAATGATAGCACTGACGATTGACCCATTAGAACGCGCCCGGGTTCAGTCAATTTTATCTGTTGGTATTATTTTGCTAACAGCGCCTTTCGGCTGGATTGCTGGTTCGCTCTCCGGTTTTGATAAGAGCCTGCCTTTTATCCTAAGCATCAGCTTATTTGTAATCGGCATGATCCTGGCTTACCTGGCAGGGAAGGATTCGCAAGGCAGACCGGCGGCCGTCGCTCCGGGAATTTGAGTCAATTCCAGGAATGAAGTAGTTCTGACCTTGCTGCCGGTGATAAAAAGCGAGGAAAAACCTTACAAATCAATGACATATAAATAATGCTTTTGCAGTATGATAATAAATTGAAATCTTGAACATTAAGAATTGTATATTCGGCCAGGGTACTTTTCTCCCGGATGAGAAAGTTTAATGGCGATACCGGTGCGGTTCACTGAATAAGTGAACTCAGTCCGGTGCTGTCGCGCAACTGTAAGTTTGCTCCCCTATTTGAGATCAAATGAGCCAGGTCGCCCACCCTGTCGATGTTTCCTTCAGCCTCGCGGAAAGGTGTTGGGATCAGCATTGACCTGTATTAATTATTTTCCTTGCCGCGTGGCAGGGAATTTTGTTTAATATTTTAATGCAGACACTTGAAGTGAGGATTTCACCTGGATAATAGGAAGATTATGGCAGAATTAACTTCAAAAGGTCTGGTAATCGTCAATACGGGAAATGGTAAAGGCAAAACAACTGCGGCCCTTGGTTTGCTCTTGCGTGCTTCAGGTTGGGAAAAGCGCACCTGTATGCTGCAGTTCATCAAAAACCAGGGTGCCAGCGGAGGCGAGATTAAGATTGCGCGCAAACTTGGCCTGGAAATTATTCCCTGTGGAGATGGTTTTACCTGGCAGAGCCGGGATTTGGATCAATCGGCCGCCTTAGCTCGCGCTGCCTGGCAGGATGCCCAGCAGCGAATACTAAGTGGTGAGTATGATCTGATTATCTTGGATGAATTTACTTACACCCTTGTGCTCGGCTGGTTGAATACAAATGATGTGTTGGGGTGGCTGCGAGCTAACAAACCTGCCAATTTGCACCTGGTGATCACCGGGCGCGACGCTCCAGCGGATCTAATCGCCTATGCCGATCTGGTCACAGAGATGCGTGAGATTAAGCACCCCTACAACAGTGGTTTGCCTGCCCAAAAGGGTATCGAGTACTAAAGGAATCTGATGCATCATGATCTCTTTGTTGGCAGCATTTCAATTTCTGACTATATTTCCGAACATCACCCGTTTGAACCGAATATTTACGCCAGATGAGATGGGTCGCGCTGCGGGGTTCTTCCCTCTGGTGGGCCTGGTTTTGGGCGGGATTTTGCTGGGTTTGGACAGCGCTCTGCGGCTTTTCATCCAACCGCAATTGGCGGCCGTTCTGGTGGTTGCAGCCTGGTTAATGCTGACACGTGCCTTGCACTTCGACGGTTTCCTCGATATTTTTGACGGCCTGTTTGGGGGTTTTACACCCGAAAGGCGCCTTGAGATCATGAAGGACTCGCGGGTGGGTATTTTCAATCGCAGCATTGACCAATCGCCCGGCGGCTTTTTTGCTGGCACCCGTGTTGGCGCGTTGGACCATGACAATTGCCATTTTTGCCTTTCCGTATGCCCGTGAAAAAGGCCTGGGGCGAGACATGAAGGATAAAGTTGGCTGGCTGCAGGTGGTTTTTGCCAGTCTCTTGGCTCTGGCAGTGGCCTGGTACATAGCTGGTCTTTTTGGATTGTTCGCGTTTTGTTTGGCGTTGGTCTTATTGTTTCTTACTGCGCGCTATATGCTTACGCTGCTGCCCGGTTTGACGGGCGATAGCTATGGCATGGTGTGTGAATTGGTTGAGCTGGCTGTCCTGGTGTTTTTTACCGTTGCCAGGTAGCTTGGTTTAAATTTCGATGGAGAATCTAGTATGGGAAAATTGATCCTGTTGTTGGGTGGGGCGCGCAGTGGTAAAAGCTCCTTTGCTGAACGAAAAGCCCGCGAGTGGGGCGCGGATAATGTGCTTTACGTTGCTACATCGGAGGCCAAGGACGATGAGATGCGTCTGCGTGTGCAGAAGCACCAGGCCGTGCGCCCAGCAACCTGGACAACCCTTGAAGCGCCTCGCGATGTGGCGCGCGCTATCCAGGGAAGCAATTTTATTTCTGGGGTGGTCCTGGTGGACTGTATCACTTTTTTAGTATCAAATTATCTGATGGCGGCATCCGAACCAGCTGACGATCCGTTCGGGCCTCCATCTGGCGATCCGTTTGACGAAACGATCGAGGCTGTAATTCGCGCTGATATCCATGCTTTGTGTGAGTACGCACATACACAGGACCTGATCATGTTGGTGGTTTCTAACGAGGTTGGCATGGGCCTGGTCCCAGCGTATGACTTGGGGCGCGCATATCGCGATTTGCTTGGGCGTGCCAATCAAGATCTTGCTGGCCAGGCCGACGAAGTTTACCTGCTTGTGGCCGGATTGCCAATGAGAATTAAATAAAATGCTGCACCTGCTGCTTGTCCGTCACGGTGAAACCGAGTGGAACGCCCAGCACCGCTACCAGGGGGCTTCTGATCTACCCCTGAACGCGAGAGGCATTGAACAGGCGCATCGGCTGGCCCTTAGGCTGAAGCCGCAAAAGATTGACCTTGTTTTTAGCAGTGACCTGCAGCGCGCAATTCAAACCGCTCGAATCCTGGTTGGCGGTCGTGATATTCAGCCACAGGCTGACTCTAAATTACGGGAAATGAACTTTGGTGTGCTTGAAGGCCATTCCTTTGATGACGCATTAAAGCGTTGGCCAGAGATGATCACAAAATGGTTGGAAGACTACAACCAGCCCCCAGAGGGGGGTGAGCGTATCGACAAATTTAATCAACGCGTAGCTCAGTTTTATAGTGGGTTGGTACAGAATTATGACCAAAAAACAGTCTTGATCGTCGCCCACGGTGGGCCGTTGCGCGAGATTATCCAGATTTTACTTGGGCATCCTATTTCACCGGCCTGGTGGTTCAATTTGGACCATGCCAGCCTGAGCGAGTTCCAGGTTGATTCGGAAAATGTCATCATTAATCGTTTAAATGATACCGGGCATTTTAGTGATTAAAAAGAGAGCGATAGCTGTTTCAGTTGGAAACGACTATCGCTCTCTTAATTGACAGGCTGGATGTACTAGCCATATTCACGTGCAGTCTATGTGACCGCAATGACGTTAGACGAGTGGTTTCCGGTTGAGTTTTCGGGTGTTCTTCAGTCAGTGACCGGGGTATTTTGACGTGCGATCTTCATAAAGGTCTGCGTGGCTTCAAGGGAGACTTCATTTTCAGCCCGTCCACCCGCTTTTAAAGACGAGCCAACGATTGCGCCATCTGCAATTTCCAGTACCTGGCTGACGTTGGCGGCGGTTGTGCCGCTGCCAACCACAACTGGAATACTTACGACCTTCTTGACTTGGGCGACGACATCCAGCGGTGTGGCTTTGCCTGTGGCAGCGCCTGTCACGATTATTACGTTCGCTCCGGCTGCCTGGGCATCCAGGGCCGATTGTTCAATGGACTGGGGCAGCAGGTTGCGGGTGTACTTGGTCTGGATATCTGCCCACAGCGCAACTTTCTGCGCGCCCAGCAGCTGCTGGTAGCGGCGGATCTGCGCAGAACAGGGTGGCACCTGCCCCTGCGCCATCATGACCGAATCGACAAATACCTCAACGCGGATGAAGGCTGCGCCACAGGCATGTGCCACTGCCACTTCTGATTGCCAGGCGTTGAACTGACAGTTGACGCCCACCGGTATGCTTACTGTGCGGATGATATCACGAGTGACAGCCGCCATGAGCGCCAATTGGGATGCAGTTAACTCAGCAGGCAAATAGGGTTCGTCACCGAAGTTTTCGACGATCAGCGCATTTACACCGGCTTTTTGTAGCGCAGCCGCCTCACGTAGTGCGCGTTCAAAAATGGCATCTAAGCTGCCTTTGTAGGCAGGCGATTCCGGCAAAGCCAGTAAATGGATCATCCCAACGATGGGGCGGGTAGCTGTGAAAAGCGATAAATTGGGCATTGTTTTCCTCGATATAGTGATAATGTATTTGGTGATTCCAACCATTATGATACCAAAGTATGGGGCTCGAGAAACATCAATTTCCTCCCTAGAAAAGTAATTGACCAGTTGCGATCAGTCATCTGGCGGTTACACGGCAAACACAGGGTTAAATTCCGAGCTTTGCTGACTCGCTTACAAAGCATAGGACATTTTTTTGCGCAACGCGCTCAGATGTTGGTGATATTTTTATATTGAAACCGCTTGCGCTGGTAAGGCTGGATGGGATCAACTGGTTATGTCGCAATGTTTATGGTTGTTGACCACCTTTTGAGGTGGGTGGCAGCGTTACAATAGAATTCAGTCCGATTTAGAGAAGTGCAATACTGGTAAATAAAACGAATCGGAAAATGCTTGGACAAGAATGAAATGATGGACAAAACCTGTACCCATGCAAAACCTGAATTTCAAAGCCTGTATTTTTGATTTCGACGGGGTCATTGTTGATTCGGAAGCTATGCACGCCGAATCAAAACGAATTACAGTGGACCATTTTTAGATTTCGTATCACCCAGTGCTGTTTTCGGAGTTCAAGGGGCATACAGAACCTGATCTTTTCGAGTCTGTAGTTGCCGCAATCACCACCACCTTTGTTTACGAACAGGTCCTGGCTGCTGGCGCGGATTTCGTTGGTAGTTCTTTCTTTGAGCTGAAGCAATTGTTTGGGTTGTGGTGCCTTGCTGTGATCCGGCTTGTCATCTTATTGGGACTGGGCTATACTAGCCCATTATTGTCCTATTTCGCTGTCACAAGGTCGTCGGGCGGGAAATTGGTTGGTAAGAGCTGGTCCAATGATTCGCGTTCGTTTTTTTTGATCAATAAGACTGGCGTTTTTATGTTTTTCATGACAGTAGTTACTTCAATCTTTGAAAATGTGTGCAATATTGATAAGGAAATATGTCTAATAAAAAGCGTTACCGCCCTTTGTGGGTCAGCCTGCATTGGCTGATGGCGGCCCTGGTATTTGTCACATTTGGGATCGGGTTGACCAGCCTGGGGAAAACTGCCAGTTCGACAGGCAAGTTAATCCCGTTGGCTGTGCATCTCATCCTCGGAATTGCCATCTTGCTGATCGTTGTGTTTAGATATATTCTGCGGGTGCTGGTTTTCATGCCACTCAAACGCACGAGCGCAGCCCCTGTACCCAGTCTTAAAAAGACCCCGTTTCTTGACCAGCTGAGTTTCTATGTTCATCCTCTGTTGTACCTTTTTAGCGCGTTGATGGCGCTCTTGGGTATCGCAATTGCGCTGCCTGCCAACTTGTTTCCGCTTATATTTGCGCATGCTTACGGTCAACTCCCGCCCGATTTTTATATCTACCCCGCACGTTCATGGCATGGCAGTCTTTCGTTGGTCTTGCTGGTGTTGATTGCTCAACATGTGCTGGTGGCGATTTTCCACCAATTTCTGAAGGGTGAGAATTTCTTGGGACGCATGTGGTTTACCAAGAAATAAATTCAGTATCTAAAAATCTTATTCTGCGTGTTATATTGAGTTATGCGCTTATTATTTGTGGCCGATGGCCGCTCACCAACTGCTTTGAACTGGATCCGTTACTTCGTCGATCGTGGTGATGAAGTTTTCCTGGCATCCACTTTTGGTTGCCAGCCGGGCTTGAAATTGGCTGGCCTGGAGATCGTACCGGTAGCTTTTTCAGGGGTCAAGTCTTCGCAAGGAGCATCTAATAAGTCACATAGAGGACTGTGGGGTGCGTCCACGTTACAGCTCCGCACTGTTATCCGACAGTGGTTAGGTCCGCTAACCGTTTCTCGTGCGGCCGGACGTCTGCGTGGGATGATTGAGCGTATCCAGCCAGATCTTGTGCATGCCATGCGGATCCCTTACGAAGGTATGCTGGCAGCAGATGCGGCTGGCTTGGCGCCACTGTTGGTCTCAGTTTGGGGCAATGATTTTACACTGCATGCGTCTTCCACACCATTTATGCGCCACTATACTGAATGGACTCTCAAAACAGCAGATGCTCTGCATGCTGACTGTCAGCGGGATATTCGTTTGGGAAAAAAATGGGGTTTTTCGGTTCAGAAACCCACCTTTGTTATTCCAGGTAGCGGTGGCATTCGCTCCGATGTATTTTTCCAGTCGTCCACTGCGGTACAAGCCCCACATGTAGTTAATCCGCGCGGGTTCCGCGCTTATGTTTCTAATGATGTTTTTTTTCAGGCTATCCCGCTGGTCTTGAAGGTAAGACCAGATGCCCGCTTTTCATGCCCAACCATGGCAGGAGAGCACCAAGTGCTTGAATGGATTGACAGGCTTGGGATTGAAGCCGCGGTCGACCTACTGCCATCCTGTTCGCAGATGGAATTGGCTGCATTATTTCGTTCTGCCCAGGTGGTGGTTTCGCCGACCACCCATGACGGCAGCCCTAATAGTTTGCTTGAAGCTATGGCTTGTGGTTGTTTTCCGGTTGCGAGTGATCTGGATTCAATTCGTGAGTGGATCACACCCGAAAAGAATGGCCTGTTGGTTGATGCGACCAATCCGCAGGCGCTGGCTGCGGCCATTTTGCGTGGGTTAAACGAACCCGCCTTGCGAAAAAGGGCCGCAGAAATTAACGAGACCGTGATCGCAGAGCGGGCTGAATATGGGCAAGGCATGGCAAGAGCAGCAGATTTTTATAAAAAGCTCACGAATAGTACCATTTGAAAATTTGGTCATAGACTGCCAGTAAGAATTTTTTTACTGGTGATAAATTGACAAATTGCTGGATGAAAGTTCTCTTGAATGATTTGGTTGGTTTACTTGCTTTTCCATGTACATAATCGGTTGTGTTTGAAAGATTCATTGTCAGGGGGTCTGCAAGCATCAGGCGCAGTAGTCCATGTTCATTCATACACATGTCGAGCTGTTTCACCTGCCCCATCGGCTTGTCCATCTCGAACGGTAGGAACTGCCCCAGTACTGATTTGTAAGCCGTGAATTGCCAGTGCGAGGCGCCTACATGCGCTGTCAGACCCTGATAGCTGATCTTCCAATCCTGTGTCTCTGCATAGATCCGGCGATTTTCAGATTCATCCTGCCCGAGAGAATGATTGAATTCCCAGAAAGTTTCCCAGGGAATGAAGCTGCCTGTCTCAAGCGCGGCATGTGCTTGAGCCCAGACTCGTGTGGCTGTGTGAAAATCGGGGTTGGTGCGGAAAGGGCGGCCCGTGACCATGCCAACGTTTGGAAAGGTTTCTAGTAATTCGACGGAGCGAGAAAGCCATTTTGGGTAAAAGAGCACGTCGCTATCGGTGTACGCAATTATTTCGCCGGGTGCGCCGGCAAGCATGATATTCCAGGCCCCGCCTTTGCCCATGTTTTTTTCTGAGAGCAACAGATACTGGATCCGGCTTTCTTCCTTTTCGTTGATCAAAAAGTCACGCACTTGAGGGCATGAGCCGTTATCAAAGACCAGCAGGTCAAAGGGCAGGCCCGCATCGTTTCGCATCGATTCAAGGCTGACCTTTAATACATCCAACGCTTCGGCATAGAATCCACTGATGAATGGGATGTAGTTGAGCAGTGCCACCGTGATACGTTCCGGTTTGGCGACTTGATTGACAAATTTGGCGGGGTTCTGGCCTTTGCGCATTGGGTACCTTGTTAAATTAGGATGAAACTTAAATTGAAAGGATGGGGGTCATGGCAGGTTGTTCAAGCCAGGTGCAGCCATTTTCGCAGGCGCCAGAGCGCATTGGATATGCGCTTCGATCCCAGCACCAATAGAGGCCAGGCCTCAATGCGCCGCCACAAGCGCGCCGCATCCATTTTTTGTGGCAGGATCCTGCCGCCATCTAGCCGGTAATCCGTGTCCAGCAGTGTGAAGCGTGTCACGACTCGACCACCTGCCAGCCCGACATTTTCGTCAGTTTCGGGGTGTTTATAATGCGGCTGCCCACCCGGTAAATGGGCATAATCGTGATTCTGGTGGACGATCATAATATCTTCGGTGGCATCAATGGCAGGGAATCTGTTTTTGCGGGCGTGGTAGATCATCCAGTTATCCCATCCAGCCCGGCCGATGATAAATGGTGGTATTTCTTTATAACAAGAATCGGGGAATAGAAAGTAGTCAGAGCCTGCCGGGCGGTGTAATTGTCCTCGCGCCTGGGTTTCGGACAATAGTTGGCTGGCCCAATCGCCCTGGGTGGGCTGGAAGTCAAGCGGTGTGTTGATCTCCATGTCCCAACGTTGGCCAAGTAGGACAAACTTTTTTTTACGATCAAGAACCTGGCGGGCGGATTGGACCAGGCTTGGGAATAGGATGATGTCCGCATTGACGATGCAGTAAAGCTGGCTTGGGCTTTTCTCGCGTGCCAGCCGGAGCATGGCATCCATACGTGGGGCGCCGCTTGGGCTGCGAGGGATATCCTGAATATGTTTGATGCCTAACTCGGAAGCCATCTCTGCCAATCCGGGTTCAGAGCCCATCAGAATCACCTCAACATCCTGAAGTTTTGTCCAGGAAGTGATTGCATTGCGTTGAATAATAGCAATGTGTGGGTCTGTAAAAGGTTTGGGTGCTGAGAAGATCGTTAGAAAGGCGGTCACTTGTTTGCTCTTTCGTCTACTTCAGTCATCGTCTTATGGCGGATATCGGAATTGATCCTGGTCAGCTCCGGTTCTTTTTCTAGTATCTCAAGCACATTCTGCCAGTTGAAATCGGGTTTATTTTTCAGTCTGGCAAAGATTTCACGCACAAAGACCAGGTCTTCGGGGGTATCCACTGTCCAGCGTAGCGAGCCATGATCTGGATCATGATCCAGCAGCGCGATATGGAATCCATGCGAGGATATCCCGGTCGAAATATGCCCGCTTGATGGAATAAGCCGGACATTTTCGTAAATGTAAGGCATGACATGTTCGCGGTGAAAGGTTTCCGCCGATTCCTGCCAGGCGCGTTGAAGGGTGGCAAAGCTGCAAACTTCTACATCCAGCCCTATGGGATAGGTGCGTTGAAATGGTGGCGGTAAGCGATTGGCGGCAAAATCCACACGTTGCATCGTAGCCAGCTGTATTTTTGATGACACTGGGTCGGTTACCAAGCTGATGGTTTCGCCGATCAAATCCGGATCGATCATTGGGCAGTCGGCTGTGATGCGTACAACCACGGTAGCCTCCTGTGTTTTCGCTGTCTGATAATAGCGATCAAGCACATCGTGAAGAGAACCTCGGGTGCAGGGTACGTTCAGGGATGCACAGAAATCTGCGATTGGGTCGTCGGAATGGTCGTTACTGGTGGCAACCACAACGGTATCAAGCGCGTGGACCCGGCGGGTACGTTCAATGACATGCTGGATCATGGGTCTCCCGGCGATATCCAGTAAAACTTTACCGGGTAGACGCGAGGAACCCATGCGTCCCTGGATGATGGCTACTGTTTTATTTTTCATCTTTTTGAAGGTAATTCTTGATCATGTTATGACCTGGATCATTGCGAGCAGCCAGGATGGATAGTGCAAGCGCCGTCAGGAATGTCAGAATTAGACTGGTGATAATTAACACATAGCTCTGATCAGCGTGGTTGGTTACCTGGCTTCCAGCTGGATCCAATGGGGTAGACCCAAAAAACACAATGGACTCACTTAACCGCCAAAATGGGATCCAGGAAAGCCTTAATGGCCAGTAAGAACTGCCGATGGATAGTGCTGTTATGGTAAATACAGGCACAATCAATTGCTTGTAAGCCGGATTGGCACCTCGTAACCAGTAATATAAACCGAAAGTTCTCAGAAAGATCCCCCCGATAATTCCCAGGTAAAAATTGAACTCACTGAATATTTTGCATAATCCCAAAAATTATGTTGGACATAACCTGGTCTGATCACAGAGTTCCTGCGCAAGAACAGCGTCAATTCAAAAACTTCCGTCAGGGAAGGATACCCTCCGACAAATAAGAAATCTTTTGATTCTGTGAAACCTTTAAGCTCAAGCACAGGTGGTAATAAACGTACAGCGCTTAATATACCTGAAAAAGCGCCCACCCCAATTAGCCATAACGATCGTCTTCCGCAGAATAAAATCAAGACACTGACCATAATCAAAACCCAAGTAAAGAAGTGTTGTCCACCGGCGAGGACCATGTAAAACAATGAAAAAGAAAAACCAGTCAGCCAGCGCCAGCCATCTTCTCCATCCAGAAAGCGAAATATAAACATAAATACAATCGGAAAGATGAAATAGGCTCCCCAGGTGAAATGGCTAACACTGTAATGGGAAAGTATATAGCCATTAAAATTGAAGAGAAAAAATAGGATGGAAAATGCAAACAAAGAGAGATTAAATCGGCGACGAACCCATAATAAGCCCGGAAACCCAATCAAATATTGAATTAGTATATCTATTAAAACAAAGGTTGGGATGTTAACAAACAGTAGAAAAAGGGTTTGAGGGGTTGTATTTACATCTGGTAATGTTAGAAATCGGTCAGTCAAGTCATGCAAGGCTTGTATGCCTGCCATGTATAGCGGAAAAACGCCTGCATTAAACGTATTTTGTAAAAAATTTAACCTGGGAAAATTGACACTAGCCCAATCGTGAAAATCAAGCGCCAAGGTGTTCCAACTTAAGAATTTCCCCCAAAGAAATACGCCTGCCAAAAATAATCCGCCAAGCCATATTATATTGGTCCAAGAGATGTTTTTGGTTTCATCAGGATAAAAAAATGGGTCGAGAAATTTATTAGCCTCGAACATGGGTTGTTTTGCGCTCATTATCCAGATCTCATGGCGGAAATGACAGTGTTATAAGTGTCTAATAACTTGTCAAAATTTGCAGGCCAGTTTGCCTTATCCTCGGCGGTCTGGCGGGCAATTTTGCCATTATTGGGCAAGTTGGCTCGCCCATCAATGGCTGCCAGGATTTTGTCGGCCAGAACCTGGACGTTGCCATCCGGGAATAACCAGCCATTTTCCGCTTCGCTGACCCATTCCTGGTTGGCAGGTATGTCAGAAACCAGGCAGGGCAGCCCGCAGGCCAGCGCTTCCATCAATGAAACGGATGATCCGTCCACGTGCGAGGCTGAGATATATAAATCAGCCATGTGGTAATAGGCAGGCAAATCGTTTTGTCCGATCTGCCCAGCGAAGCTGACCTGTTCCATTGCCCCACCATCCGACAGGATTTTCTTTATGATCGCGCCCTGAGAACCGCCTCCCAATAGCAACAGGCTGACATCCGGCCTTTGGCGGGCTACAATCACAAAGGCCCTGGCCAAAACATCCATCCCGTAATTAGGTTCCCAACTGCG